>JBIIUN010000377.1:0-5124 GCA_044339945.1 Kapaibacterium sp. (SeqCode) | reverse complement strand
GACGGCGACCTTGGCGATTTCACGTTTCCCAACGGAACGTCTTTCGTCACGCTCCGGCCGTGATCACTCCCGACTTCACCCGCCGCGGTTTCGTGAAGGGCCTAAGCGCCGCCACGCTCGGCGCCCTCGCCGCCGGTTATCCGCGCCAACTGCTCGGCGAGGAACCCGCCGAAAAGCTCACGCCGACCGCCGACACGGTCATCGTGCTGTGGATGGGCGGCGGCATGGCGGCGACGGAGACGTTTGATCCGAAGCGTTACACGCCGTTCGCGAAGGGGATGAACCCCAACACGGTGTTGTCCACGTTCCCGTCCATTCCCACGGCGGTGGACGGCATCCGCTTCAGCGAAGGGCTGGAGAAGCTGGCGAAGGTGATGGATCGCGGCACGCTGATCCGCAGTTACACGGCGGGCGACCTCGGGTTCATCCTGCACTCGCGACACCAGTTCCATTGGCACACCGGCTACGCGCCGCCTCAGACCGTCGCGTGCCCCCACATCGGCGCGATGATCGCCCGAACGCTCGGGCCGAAGAACCCGGCCGTGCCCGCCTTCATAAACATTGGCCAGCGGCTCGACGTGGGTGAAGGCGAGGAGCTCAAGGCGTTCACCTCGGCCGGTTTCCTCGGCAGCGAATTCGGCCCGTTCAACGTGCCGTTCCCCGACGCGGCGAAGGACGTTGTGACCCCGCCCGGCGGCATGAGCCCGGGGCGCTTCGAGAACCGGGACATATTCTACCGCAAGCTGGCGGCCGCCTCGCCGGTCGGGCAGCTCGGCAGCGGTTTCCAGAAGGATTCGCTGATCCGGTCGCTCGACAACGCACACCGGCTGCTGGCCTCGCCGGCGGCGAAGGCGTTCGACCTCACGTTGGAGAAGCCCGAGACAATCGCGAAATACGTGCCCGGCGGCTGGGACTTCACCAAACGGCTCGGTGGCGACCAGAACCGCGAGGGCACCTACGAGAAGGCGAACATCCAGCGCTTCGGCCTCGGGTGCCTGCTCGCCCGGCGACTCGCCGAGGCAGGGGCCCGCTACATCGAGGTCACCACGGAATACATTCCGTTCCTGAATTGGGACACACACGAGCACGGCCACGAGAAGCTGACGAACATGAAGCTCGCCATCGACGGCGCCATCGCCCAGCTCGTCCTCGACCTAGAGGAGCGCGGCATGCTCGAACGCACCTTGATCGTGGTCGCGAGCGAGTTCAGCCGTGACATGATGCAGGAGGGCAAGCCCGACAAACCGATCCAGAACCAGGTGCCCGTGCCCGAAACCATCGAATCGCTGACGCACTACGGCATGCACCGGCACTTCACCGACGCCGGCTGCGTGCTGCTGTTCGGCGGCGGCATGAAGAAGGGCCATCTCCACGGCGTGACGGCGGACGAACGGCCGTGCAAGACGCTGAAGGACCGCGTGGTGATCGAGGACCTGCACGCGACGATCTACCGGGCGCTCGGCATTTCGCCCAAGCTGTCCTACGAGATCGAGAAGCGGCCGTTCTATGTGACCCGCGACGGGCTCGGCAAACCCATCGGCAGCCTGTTTGCGAAGCCGGTCTGAATCCGTCGGTCGGGACGGCGGGCAGGGCATTGGCTCGCCACTGGCACCCGCCCAAGGCCGTTTCGCCAATTTCCCGAGGCAAACCGCGGAAACCGTTTGCCTTCAACGCGGAGCGCCGCTAAACGAAGCGTCGTTCCAGTCACTTTCTCAACACGGACATACCATGGCCAAAAACGCCTACCACGCTTCGATTGAAGGCGCCCAGCACGGCGCCAAGTCGCTTCCGCAGTTCCTCGACTACGCCAAGGCCGCCGGCGCGGCCGGAGCGCAGCCGAGCAACTACATGCTCGGCAACGGCAAGGGCGGCTTCCTCAAGGCCAAGGAAATCAAGGAGACCTTCGAATCGCGCGGCATGCGTCTCGACGGCATCAGCTCGCACTGCCCGTTCTGGGTCCACACCAGCGCGTGGACCGGCACCAAGTCCGGCAATCCCTTCATCGCGCCGGACGTCGCCAAACTGCCCCCCGACAAGATCGAGAAGTGGCACGAGAGCTACCTCCTCAAGCTCATGGACCTCGCGGCCGAGTTGGGCGTGAAGTCCATGCCGATGTTCTGGGGCGTCGCGTTCGGCTGGGAACTCGCGACCGGTTATCCGTGGGGCTTCTGGGCCGGCGGCGGCTTTGACCTCGTCAAGGAAGGCCAGGAACGGTTCGTCAAGAAGACCGCCAAGCTGCGCAAGCACGCCAATGAGCTGGGCATCAAGCTCTGCCACGAAATCCATCCGGGCACCGCGGCGATGTGCGCCGACGATTTCCTGATGCTCGTGAAGATCTGCGACAACGATCCCTGCCTCGCGGTGAACGCCGATCCGAGCCACTGCTGGGAAGGCGAATCGTGGGAGAGCCGTTTCCTCAAGGTCGGTCCCTACATCTACGCCGCCCACGTGAAGAACTTCGTCATCCGCCCCGGCTTCCCGCTGCGCGCGATGGAATCGAACTGGACCCGGCGCGCCATGCAGTTCACCGACCTCGGCTCGGGTGACCTCAACATGCAGCGTTACGCCGAACTGCTGCTCGCGGTCGGTTACCAGGACCGTTACTGCAAGCTGCACGGCTGCGAGTCGGCCCCGCTCGTCGTCGAGGCGGAATCGGCCCATAAGGAGCTCGATTTCTGCTCGGCCGACGGCATCGGATACGTGGCGAAAAACCTGTGCTTCCCGCAGGCCGCCGGCAGCTTCGAGGACGGCATGGGGGCGTAGAGGCTGCCTCAACCTGACTCTCGAACGGGCGCTGGCGGAAGTCGGCGCCCGTTTTGTTTTTCGGCTGCCCATCGGGCGGCGGAATTCGTAATCCTCCAACCGTGCCAAAGATCAACCGGGTCGAGATCGAGAATTACAAGTCCATCGAAAGGGTGGATTTCGAGGCTCGTCGCGTGAACGTGTTCATCGGTGGACCGAACGCGGGGAAGACCAATATACTGGAATCGATAGCCCTGTTAGGGAATGGCACACAGGCTAGCTTTCAGGAGATATTTCGGTCTCACCAGATTTCAGAATTATTCCGCGACCAAGAAATCGATAGAGACGTTAAGCTTGCGCTGAATGGATGCCTTGCTTGGTCGCTCAGTTTTGTTCGATCCGTTGGAAAGTTCAGAACGGCCTTCGGAAAACCGAACGCGTCCGACTTTGTTGTCGATGTGCATTCTGGCTCTATAACGTCCCATCAGTTTTTCGAACGAGTTCCGGACTGGGCTGTGCGTTTCTACACTTACCGGCCCAATTGCTTTGCCCGTGGCCAACTGACCGACTTTGGGGCGTTGACCCCTCCATTTGGGGCTAACCTGCCGGAGATTCTTTTCTCAAACAGACATTTTAGAGAATCCGTAGCGACTTTGTTCAAGGCCTACGGTTATCGCCTGGAACTCCGCCCGCAATCGTCCGAAATCCTGATTTCCAAACAGGTGGACGACATCCTCTACAGTTACCCGTTTGACGCCATCTCCGAGACCCTGCGCCGGATCGTCTTCTACAAGGCCGTATTGGAAACCAACCGCGACGCCGTGCTGGTGCTGGACGAACCGGAAGCCAACACCTTCCCGTTCTACACCAAATATCTGGCCGAGCGCATTGCCTTGGATGAGTCCAACCAGTTCTTCCTGACCACGCACAATCCCTACGTGCTGATGTCCATCATCGAAAAGACCCCGGCGACTGACCTCGCCGTGTTCGTGACGCGGATGAAGGACTATCGCACTCAAATCCAGCCGCTCACGGGTGAGCAACTCGGCGAGGCATTGGATCTGGGTATGGACCTGTTCCTGAACTTGGACCGCTACTTCGCCGACTGATGCTGCTGCTCGAATGCAAGCCTGACGAGGTGCTGGCCCACACGCTAGGTGTGGCCCGCCGTGATTGCCTGCATCACAATGACAAAGGCCGCGTCTGCAACGCGTTGCAGAAACGTCAGGGCTGCGTTGCCATGATTGATGAGGATCCATCCTCGGCCCAGCCACCCTACTTGGCGACACTCGTGATCGAGTCCGACCAACACGGCCTGCGGGTGTTTCGTGACCCTGCGAGGCAGCATCGCGTTGTCATCGTTCGGCCGCGCCTTGAAGAATGGCTGATTGCCACAGCCCGGCATGCGCAGGTCCAAGGCGCCGACTTCGGCTTCAGTGAACGAGGGAACGCCATGCACCGAGACATCAATTCGAAGCTGCCCAAGCTGGAGGAGTTGATTGAGGCATTGCTTTGCACGCGGAGCGTCCGGCTCCTGCACCTTCAACGGCTGATCGCCTGAGATTGCCTCGGGCCGCCGGCAGCTTCGAGGACGGCATGGGGGCGTAGAGGCTGCATCCCAGCTTGTTGAATCTGCGTAATCGCCGGCGAATGCCCGGCGATTTTTTCATTCTCAAGGGCGGGTCTTTGGTGGTCGCTGCAATGACTTGCCGCCGTTTGGGGTTAGCAACGGGGTGTCGCGGCGAAACTCCAAGCCAACCTCCCAGCGTCGGCGCTCCACTGTATCCAGCCAACCGGGTTTCCAGCCCAGTTCGTTCAGCCAATCCTCGAAGGCGCTGATTGGCGATTCCAACGAACTGTAATCACGGACACCATTGAAGCGGACTACCTCTACTGTCCCGCCGGGGCGCGAATCGAGTGGCAACTCGACGATTTCAGTGTCCCCGGGCTCCAAGGTCTTGGTCGGCGGAATATCGACGACTCGGCCATCAAGCCGACAATAGCCATTGCGTGCGATCCGCAGCGCGGACTGGTTGTGGATCTGAAACCGGCCAATGCGCCCGCCGGAAGCAGAATTGGTGAATCCAAACAGGCTCACCACGGCCGGCGGCGCGATAGGACGGCTCGCGCCGAACGCGAGCAAAGCGATGATCAAGACGGCGATTCCGACCGCCGCTGAAATGGCCATTTTTCGGTTCATGCCTTGAAACAGGTCGTCATCTCCTCAGGGGCACCAGCAGCAGGTGCGTTAGCAGCCACACCGGCAGGGCGAAGGCCGCCAACGCGCCGAGGCGTTCCCAGTTCCAGTTCAGCGTGCCGGCCTGGATGGGAAAGATGGTGATCATGAAGTAGCCGGCGAACCGGGTATGCCCGAGGAATTTC
>JBIIUN010000037.1:0-17743 GCA_044339945.1 Kapaibacterium sp. (SeqCode) | reverse complement strand
CCGAGCGTGAGGACGCGGCCCGGAACCACGGGCAGGCCCAGTATCACTGGAAGGTGGCGGTGCAGAACAACCCGGGCGCGCCCGAGCTGATGCTGGGTTACCTGACGAACCTGATGGCGCAGCCCCCGCGCAGTCCGCAGCGGTCGCGGACCGCCCTGGAGCAGTCGTTCTGGCTGATGCGGTTGGGCCAGACCAACGCCGCCAACATGGGCGTGATCCTGCGGGCGATGGAGCACTTCCGCTTCGACGATCTGGCCCTGATTTGGGCGACCAACGCGCCGCCGCCGCTGCCGCCGGGGCATCAGGTAATCGCGCTGCGATCGCTCCTCCGGCTGGGTCAGGGCGAAAAGTATGCGGCCTTCCGGGCGGCGGTGACCAACCTGTTGCCGGCTGCGGAGCAGATCGGCCTGTTCGATGCGGCGTGGCGGCTCGGCTGGGGTGGAGCCAAGGAGGACCCGGACGCGGGGCAGATCCTGCGTTCGGCCGAGGCAAATCCCGCCACCGCGGTCGCGGCGCTGGAACTGCAGCTCATCCTGGCGAGCCGGCGCAACGACGTGGACACCTTCGGCCAGGTCCTGGCCCGACTCCGGGACCTGCATGCGGACACGCCGTCGCAGCATGCCGCCTACTGGTCGTTGCTGCGGGCCAAGGGGCGCGAGCCGGAGGCGCAGAAGCTGGCGCTTGAGTTTGCCGATCCCCCGATTAACTCCGGTGAGATCATGCGCGTGTCGACGGTCTTCATCGGCCTCGGTCTTACCAATCACGCGGCCAAGTTCCTCGAGCACTTCGTGCCGCAACTCGGGGCAACGCCGGATAATTGGACCATCCTGGGCGACGTGCTGCTCGCCCAGAGGCGGTGGGTGGAGCTGCGGGGCCTGGCGGTGGAGATTCGCAAGAATCCCCTCACAAGCGGTTCGCTCGTCGGCTTCAGCTACTTCCTGGAAGGTGCGGCGGCCCACGGGGAATATGCCGAGGTGGATGCGCTGGCGGCCTTCGAGCGGGTGCCGCGCAATCCGATCCAGGACGACAACGTGGCCTACAATGTCGCCCAGGCACTCATCTTCTACCGGGCCTGGGCTCCCGCCCGGGACTTGTTGCTTAGCCGCACGAACCGCTTCGGCAAATCGGTAGAGTTCTGGCAGACCCTGGTGCGCGTGGCGTATCAGCTCCAGGACAGTGCCCTGCTGCTCCGGGCGGCGCGGGCCGCCCGGGACCTGGCGCCTGACCGGTCCGATACGCTCACCGACCTGGCGGCCGGCCTGCTCGTGGAGGGCGTCAATCCGGAGGAAACACTGGCGACGACCCGCCGCATCGTGCAGGCGAGGCCCCAGTCCGTCTCGGCGCGCATGAACTACGCCCTCGCCCTGCTCCAGAACCGGCAGGCGGCGGCGGCGCGGGCCATCCTGCTGACCTTCGAGCCGGATCGGCTGGGCCCGGTCGAGCGCGGTGTCTGGTATTTCGCGCGGGCGCAGATGCTCGACCTGGACGGGGACGGCGCGGGCACGCTCGCGGCCCTCAAGGAGGTGGACGTAAAGGTCCTGTTCCCGAAGCAACTGGAGCTCGTGAACGAACTGCGCCAGCGGGCCGACGCCCGCCTGGGTCGGATCCCGGCCGCGCTCGCGCCCGGCAAATGACACGGCCGCCATCCGTGTCTATCCTCTCCCCATGCCGAGCGGGTTCGTTCATTTTCTCCAACGGTGGGTCGTCACCATGCTGGCCGTGCTGGTGGCGAGCGCGGTCGTGCGGGGCATTTCCTACGACTCCGCGGCCGCACTGCTGGTCGCGTCGTTGGTGCTGGGTTTCCTGAACGCCTTCATCCGGCCCATCCTGTTCGTGCTTTCCGCCACGATCCTGGTCGCGGCGGTCCGCTCGCTGCTCACGGTCGTGCTGGGCGTGATCCTCGTGCCGGTGATCAACGCGCTGCTGCTGCTGTTCGTGGGCGGCACGGTGAAGGGCTTCCATGTGACCGGCTTCTGGGCGGCGTTCTGGGGCGGCCTGGTCATCGGCATCGTCTCGCTGATCGCCAGCCTGTTCCTCGGCAAGGGCCCGAAGGTCGAAGTCCGCCGCGGCCGGCGGCCCAAGGATTCCTCGGGCGGACCCGACGCGGGTGGGGGCGACGGCCCGGTCATTGACGTCTAACCACCGTGGCCCGCCGCAAAGCCAGCAAACCGAATCGCCCCAACCGCACCCCGGCGCCGGGCGGCGGCCGTGGGTGGCTTGTCCTGCTGCTGTTGGTCCTCGGTGGCGTCGGGATTTGGTGGTGGCTGGCCGGTCGACAATCCTTCGCGCCGCGCCCCAAAACCCCGGTCATTCCGGTCATCGAAGACGTGTTCACGCCGCCGGTCACCGTCGTGACCAACACGAATGCCGTGGTCGTCGTTCCGCCCGTTCCGCCGGCCCGCACCAATTCGCCGCCCAGCGTGCCCGTGCGGGTGACCAATCCGCCCGTGGCGCTGCGGCCGCCCGTGACCAATCCGCCGCCGGTCACCCCGGAACCGACGTCACCGGTCGCGAGCCGGCCGGTCACGAACATCCTCGAGGCGCAGATCGCCCTGAGCTGGCACGGCATTTCCTGCGGGCCGATCGATGGACGGGGCGGCGGCCAGACCGAGCTCGGCCTGAAGGCATTTCAGCGCCAGCATCACCTGGACGAAACAGGCCGCCTCGACCGCGACACCTTGCGGGAACTCGTCATTGATCGCCCACGTTACCGCCCGCGCGTGATCACCGAAGCCGACCTCAACGGACTGGCGCCTACCCCGGCCACTTGGCTCGCCAAATCGCAGGCGTTTCGGCTCGACCACGAAACGCTGCTGGAACGCCTCGCCGAACAGACGCAGGCGCATCCCAACTTCCTCCGGGAACTGAATCCCGCGGTGAACTGGCAGACCGTTGCGGTGGGCACGGAAGTGACCGTCCCCAATGCCGCCTATCCGCCGGCGCGCCGTGCGAACCTCGTCCGGGTGAGCCTCGCGCAGAAGTGGATCCGCGCCTTCGACGGGAACGGGAAACTCCTCTGCCACTTCCCGTGCAGCATCGGGAAGATCGCCGAGAAACGGCCCGTCGGGGAACTTCAGGTCGCCGTGGCCGTGAAGGACCCGAACTACACGTTCAATCCCGAAGTCTTTCCCGAGTCCGAGGAAGGCCGGCAGCTCGGCCGCAAGCTCGTCGTCCCGCCGGGACCGAACAATCCCGTGGGGGTCGCGTGGATCGGCCTGAGCAAGGCGGGTTATGGCATCCACGGCACGCCCGGCCCGGAGAAAGTGGGCCGCACCGAAAGCCACGGCTGCTTCCGGCTCGCCAACTGGAACGCCGAATATCTGCGCCAGATGGTCCGCGTGGGCACGCCGGTGTGGATCGAATGACGCAGGCAAGGACCAAGGTTCAATGACCAATGTCCTGGTGGCCGTCCTCGGTCATTGATCATTGGTCAATGGCCCTTCCGTCCGGCGCGGGCAACGAACTCATCCACTCCAGCACCGCCCGCCGGGTTTCCTCACCCGTCTGGGCGCGCGGGGTCACGAACTTGGGTGTGAACCAAGGAAACGCGCCCGTCAGGTCCGGCGTCACCAGAATCTGCCCATCGCAATCCGGGCCGCTGCCAATGCCGATGGTCAGCATTTTGGCGCAACGCGCGGTCAGCTCGCGCGCCACCGGCGGCGTGACCAACTCCAGCACGCAGGCGAAGGCCCCGGCGGCTTCCAGCGCCGCGGCGTCGGCGAACAGTTTGTCCCGGCCGGCGTCATCGCGGCCCTTGATGCGGTATTTGCCGCCTTCCTCCAGCACGTGCTGCGGCAACATGCCGAGGTGGGCACAGAACGGGATGCCGGCGGCGAGGATGGCCGCGACCTGCGGCAGAATTTCCTGGCCGCCCTCGGCCTTCACGTAATCCGCCCCGGCCGCGACGAGCCGACGGGCGTTGGTCAGGGCCTGTTCCGGCGTGTCGTAGCTCCGGTAGGGTAGGTCGCCGCCGATAAGGGCGCGCGGCTTCGCCCGGGCGACGGCCCGGACGTGGTGCTCCATCTCGGCCATGGTGACGTGCGTCGTGTCCGGATAACCGAGCACGACCATGCCGAGCGAATCGCCGACCAGCAGGAGCGGAATGCCGGCTTCGTCCAGCAGCCGGGCCAGCGGATAGTCGTAGGCGGTCAGGGCCGGGATGGGTTCGCGGCCCTTGCGGGCGGCGAGCTGGGCGACGGTGATTTTGTCGGCGGTCACCCGGCCAGCCTAGGGGGCGGTCCGGCGGATGGCCAGCGACGGGCATAATTGACCAGCCGGCCCGATCAGCCGCGCTTTGACAAACCGCGGCCAACTGCCAATTCAACGGTGTCTCTGCATGATTCGATCGATTCCAAGGGAGGTCCGAGCGGCCCGAGTCAGCTTGGCTCTGTTCCTCACCTTGCCCACGTTGGCCGGCGACAGTGCGGCCGACGCCGGCGGATTTGCCTACGCGGGCACGCGGCTGGGCATTTCGGAGAGTCCTCATGTGCGGCATGCGGAGGCGTTTGCGGACTGGCAAGTTCCCGGGGCGTTGGCCTTGGGCGGCGGTTTGGCGCTGAAGGCGTATGCGTCCGGTTCGCTCGGCTGGCTGGGGGATGACCACCACGACGCCGTGACGGGCTCGCTCGGGCCGTCCCTGCGCCTGACGTATGAACCGCTGCCGGTGGCGTTGGTGTTCGGCTCGGCCCCCACGTTCCTGGGGCGGAATCACCTCGGCGGCCGTAACCTGGGTTGCGCGTTCCAATTCACCAGCCACGTCGGCCTGATGTGGGAGGTGATTCCGCGCTGGGAGCTCGGCTACCGGGCCCAGCACATCTCCAATGCCGGCATCGGCAGCGACAATCCCGGGCTCAACTCCCACTTCGCCGTCCTCGCGTGGCGGTTCTGACCATCGGACGATTGCGGCCGGCCGCGATGCGGACTTGGTGTCTGCGCCGGATTGGACCACCGTCACTCGGGCTGAGGATTCCGCCGAATCGAACACGAACCTCCTCGGTCGCCGCCGATTCACCGACGTGTCGAACAACCACCTCATCTACGATCCTCCGACCCGTCGGCGGTGGTTCCTGGGTTTCGCCGGCTTGTTGGCGGTGCTGGCCGCGGCCCGGCTGCTGCCGCTTCAAGCTTGGCTGCGGGCGGCGTTGGATTGGGCCGGCCAGTTGGGGCCGTGGGGCCCCGTGCTTTTCGTCGCGCTTTATGTCGTCGCCACGGTGCTGTTCCTGCCGGGTTCGGTGCTGACCCTCGGCGCGGGCGCGGTCTTCGGCGTGGTCTGGGGTTCGGTTTACGTCTCGGTGGCCTCGACGCTCGGTGCGACGTGCGCCTTCCTCGTGGGCCGGCATTTCGCCCGGGACGCGATCCTACGCCAGACCGCGGGCAACGAACGGTTTGCGGCCTTGGACCGGGCGGTGGCGGCCGAAGGCTGGAAGATCGTCGGGCTGACGCGGTTGTCGCCGGTGTTTCCCTTCGCGCTGCTGAACTACGCCTTCGGGCTCACGCAGGTGAAGCTCGGCCAGTTCGTGCTCGCGTCGTGGCTCGGCATGATGCCGGGAACCGTGCTTTACGTTTATCTCGGTTCGCTGGCCCAGGCCGCCGCCGGGGAACGCACGCGGACAACGGGCGAATGGGCCCTCTATGTCGTCGGGCTCCTGGCGACCATTGCGGTCACGGTGATGCTCACCCGCGTTGCCCGACGCGCGTTGGCCCCACGGATCAACTGACGCCATGTCCGACGATTGCCTTCCCCCCGTGACGCCGTTGGATGAACACAACCGGGCACTGCTCGGCGAGGTCCATCCGCCCGACTGGCGCAATCCCGTGCCGCGCGACGGCTACGATCTCGTCGTCATCGGGGCCGGCACGGCCGGCCTCGTCACCGCCGCGGGCGCCGCCGGGCTCGGGGCCAAGGTAGCCCTGGTTGAACGGAACCTGATGGGCGGCGATTGCCTGAACGTCGGCTGCGTTCCCTCGAAGTCGCTCCTTCGCAGCGCGCATGTCCTCGCCCAAATGCGGCGGGCTGGTGAATTTGGCCTTCGGCTGCCCGGGGAACCGACCGCGGACTTCGGTTCCGTGATGGCGCGGCTGCGCCGGCTGCGGGCCGGGATTGCGCCGCACGACGGCGCCCGGCGCTTCGCGGAACTCGGAGTGGACGTCTTCTTCGGCGCGGCGCGTTTTTCCGATGACCGTCACGTGGAAGTCGCTGGGGCCAAGTTGCCGTTTCGCCGCGCAGTCATCGCCACCGGCGCGCGGGCGTTTGTGCCGGACATTCCCGGCCTCGCGGAGTCCCGGCCGTTGACCAACGAAACTGTCTTCAACCTCACCGAACTTCCCCGCCGGCTGGCCGTGCTGGGTGGTGGCCCGATTGGCTGCGAACTCGCCCAGGCGTTTCGTCGGCTCGGGTCGGAGGTGACGCTGCTGCACAACAAATCCCACGTGCTGGACCGCGAGGACGCGGATGCCGCGGGCGTGGTGCAGGCGGCCTTGGCGCGAGACGGGGTCCAGTTGCGCTTCGGGGCGCGGCTGGAGCGGGTGGAAACCGAGGGCGAAGTCCGCCGGCTGCACCTCCGGGTCGGCGACCAGACCGAAGTTGTGGAAGCGGATGCCCTGCTGGTCGCCGCCGGCCGGGTGCCCAACGTGGCCGGCTTGAATCTGGAAGGTGTCCGGGTGGTGAGCGATCCCCGCACCGGCGTGCGCGTGGACGACTTCCTGCGCACCGCGAATCCCCGCATCTACGCCTGCGGCGACGTGTGTTCCCGGTGGCAATTCACCCACGCCGCCGACTTCATGGCGCGCATCGTCATCCAAAACGCCCTGTTTGCCGTCGGCCCGTTTGGCCGGCGCCGCGCGAGTTCGCTCCGGATGGCGTGGTGCACCTACACCGAACCCGAACTCGCCCACACCGGGCTCACGGTGGCCGAGGCGGCCGCCGCCGGCATCGCCCTCGACACCTACACGCAATCCTTTGACCGCGTGGACCGCGCCCTGACCGATTCCGACACGGACGGTTTCGTGCGGGTCCATACCCGCCGCGGCACCGACGAGATCCTCGGCGCAACCATCGTCGGCCACGGCGCCGGCGAACTGATCAGCGAACTTTCCGTGGCCCTGGCTGGCAAGATCGGCCTCGGTCGCCTGGCTGCGGTCATCCACCCGTATCCGACGCGGGCCGAAGCCATCCGCAAGCTGGGCGACCAGTTCAACAAGACGCGGCTAACCCCGACGGCCGCCGCCGTGTTGCGGGGACTGCTGCGCTTGAACCGATGGTGAAGGATCAGCGGAAGTTGGCCCGACCGCGAAGCAGGCACTTGAACATCCCCTGAATTTTTCGTGGCCGCTGCCCCGTCCGTTCGTAAATGCTTCCGGACTCCCCGGAAGCAATCCGGGTCGGCGTAGCGGTTACGTCGGCCCGAATTCCGTCGGAATCACTCTGCATGAACCACCTACGCGCGTTTGCCCTGTCGCTGGCCTGTTCGCTGGCGCTCGTCGCCCAATCACGCCTCCAGCTCCAACCCGGCGACCATGTCGCCCTCGTCGGCGGTGCCCTCGCCGACCGGATGCAGCACTCGGGCTACTTCGAGACGCTCGTCCACGAGCGGTTCGCCGACAACAAGCTGGTGTTCCGCAACCTCGCCGCCGCCGGTGACGAGGTGGTCACCCGGCACCGGTCGGAGAACTTCGGCTCGCCCGACGATTGGCTGGGCCGCGCGCAGGCCGACGTGATCCTCGCCTTCTTCGGCTACAACGAGTCGTTCCAAGGCGCCGACGCATTGCCGAAGTTCCGGACCGACCTCGACACCTGGGTGAAGCACGTCCGCGCCGGCAACTATTCCGGCAAGGGTTCGCCCCGGGTCGTGCTGTTCTCGCCGGCCGCCAACGAGAAACATCGCGACGCCAACTATCCCGACCTGACGCCCAATAACGCCAACGTCCGGCTCTATGCCGCCGCCATCGCCGAGGTGGCCAAGGCGAACAGCGTGCCGTTCGTGGACGTGTTCGAGCCGTCGCTGCGGCTCTTTACCGCGGCCGCGGCCAAGGGTCAGTCGCTGACGATCAACGGCTTCCTCCTGAGCGACGAGGGCGACAAGCAGCTCGCGCCCGTGCTGTTTGAGGGGCTGTTCGGCGAGAAGGCGCCCACCGGCGACATGGAAAAACTCCGCGCCGTCGTGAACGAGAAGAATTGGCAGTGGCACCAGCGTTACCGGACGGTGGACGGCTACAACGTTTATGGCGGTCGTTCGGCGCTCGCCTACCAGGCGGGCAAGGGCGGCTTCATCAGCGACCGCAACCCGGCCGAGCCCTACATTTCCAACTACAAGGTCATGCAGGAGGAGATGTCGCAGCGCGACGTGCTGACCGCGAATCGCGACAAACGCGTGTGGGCCGTGGCCAAGGATGGCGACCTGGTGGTGGATGATTCCAACCTGCCGGCGGTCACCCCCATCGAGTCCAACAAGCCGGGTCCCAACGCCGACAAGTCGCCCGTGTATCTCGACGGCCAGGAAGCGATTTCCAAGATGACCGTCCACTCGGGCATGAAGGTGAATCTTTTCGCCGACGAAAAGCAGTTCCCGAACCTCGTCAACCCGGTGCAGATGGCCTGGGACACCAAGGGCCGCCTGTGGATCGCCGCCTGGCTCAACTACCCCGAGCGCACGCCGACCAGCAAGGTGGGCGACAAGCTGCTCGTCTATGAGGACACCAACGGCGACGGCAAGGCCGACAAGGAAACCGTGTTCGCCGACGACCTGAACTGCCCCACCGGCTTCCAGTTCTACCAGGACGGCGTGCTGGTGATGCAGGCGCCCGACCTGTGGTTCATGCGCGACACCAATGGTGACGGCAAGGCCGACCAGACCGAACGCGTCCTGATGGGCATGGATTCGGCCGACTCGCACCACACGGCCAACGCCATCTGCCTCGACCCGGGCGGCTCGATCTACCTGAGCGACGGCGTGTTCCACCGCACCCAGGTCGAGACCGGCAACGGCCCGATCCGCAACAATGACGCGGCGATCTACCGCTACGAGCCCCGCACCGGCCAGTTCGAGACCTACATCCCCTACGGCTTCGCCAACCCGCACGGCCGCGTCTTCGACTACTGGGGCAATGACTTCGTCACCGACGCCACGGGCAACGCCAACTACTTCGGCCCCGCCTTCAGCGGCCGGCTGGATTACCCCGCGAAACACCCCGGCATGCGGGAGTTTTGGAATCGCCCGTCGCGTCCGTGTCCGGCGACCGGCCTCCTGACCAGCCGCCACTTCCCCGAGGAGTTCCAGGGCAATTTCCTGAACCTGAATGTCATCGGGTTCCAGGGCATCTTCCGCGTGAAGGTCAGCGAGGACGGCTCGGGCCTGAAGGGCGAGACGCTGGAGAACCTGATCTCCTCCTCCGACCCCAACTTCCGCCCCATCGCGATTAGCACCGGTCCGGACGGCGCCATCTACTTCGCCGACTGGCACCAGAACATCATCGGGCACATGCAGCACCATCTGCGGGACCCGAACCGCGGGCATCAATACGGCCGCATCTACCGGATCACCTACGCGGGCCGCGACCTGCTGAAGCCCGTGAAGATCGACGGCCAGCCCATCGCGGCGCTGCTCAACCTGCTCAAGGAGCCCGAGAACCAGACCCGCGAACTCGCCAAGATCGAACTCGGCAAACGCGACACCGCTCAGGTCATCGCCGCCGTGAAATCCTGGGCCGCCGGCCTCGACAAAAAGGACGCCGCCTACGAGCACCACATGATGGAGGCCCTCTGGGTTCACCAGTGGCACAACGTCGTGAACGTCGAGTTGCTGTCCCGCATGCTCGCTTCGCCCGAGGCCAACGCCCGCGCCGCCGCCGGCCGCGTGCTTTGCTACTGGCGCGACCGTGTGCCGGATGCCCTCAGCCGATTTGCCAAGCTCGCCGAGGACGAGAATCCCCGCGTCCGCCTCGAGGCCGTCCGCGGCGCCAGCTTCTACCGCACCGCCGCCGCGGCCGACGTCGCGCTCGCCGCGCTCAAGCGTCCGCTCGATTACTACCTCGAATACTGCCTCAAGGAGACCCTGCGGCAGCTCGAACCCTATTGGCGCAAGGCCATCGCCGCCGGCCAGCCCGTGGCGAAGGACAATGCGGCCGGCCTCGGTTACCTGCTCAAGTCGCTCAACACGGCCGAGGTCATGAAGCTCCCCCGCGTCGAACCCGTCATCGCCGACCTGCTCGGCCGCACGGGCGTCACGGACGCCGACCGCGCCACCGCGCTCAATGACCTCGCCACGCTGCGCAAGGCGCCCCGCACCAGCCTGCTGCTCGGGCTGCTCGAAAATCCGGGTTCCCGCGCCGAGGACGCGACCGGCAGCCTCGCCCGCCTCCTGCCCACGCAGGCGCCCGCGGAACTGAAGGCCGTGCGGGACCAACTCGTCCGCCTGAGCCGCGCCAGCGGCAACGCGACCACCCGCGCCGCCGCCTGGGCATCCTTGGCCGCGGCCGACAATTCCTTCGACACCGTCTGGCCGTCCGCCAGCGCCACGCCGGCCACCCTGACCGACTTGCTGGGCGGCATTCCGCTGCTGAACGACGCCGACTTCCGCGCCAAGGCCTACGCCGCCGTGAAGCCGCTCGTCACCGGTGATTCGCCGCTGGCCAAGGAAGCTGCCGGCAAGGGCGGCGCCCGTTACGTCCGCATCGAACTGCCCCGCAACGGCACGCTCACGCTCGCCGAAGTCGAGGTCTTCGCCGGCGGCCAGAACGTCGCCCCCAAGGGCACCGCCCGGCAGTCGAGCACCTCGAACGGCGGTGACGCCGCGAAGGCGATCGACGGGAAGACCCACGGCATCTTCGGCATGGGTTCGCAGACGCACTCGCAGGAAGGTGAACGCAATCCATGGTGGGAAGTGGACCTGGGTTCCGAACAGCCGGTGGAAGCCGTGTCCGTCTGGAACCGCACCGAGGACAACCTCGGCAAACGCCTCGATGGCTTCACACTCACGCTCCTCGACAACGCGCGGCAGGAAGTCTTCGTGCAGAAGGCCATTCCGGCGCCCGCCCAGAGCGTGCGGCTCACCGCGGCCGTGGATGCTGCCGGCAGCCTTCGCCGCGCCGCCATCCGCGCGCTGCTGGCGATGAACGACAAACCCGAGGAAGTCTTCGCCACGCTCGCCGGCCTCGTGGCCAAGGGTGACCTCGTCAATGCCGCCGCCCAGGGCTTGCGCCAATTGCCGCGCACCGCTTGGACGGCTGGCCCCGCCGCCAGCGCCGCCAATGCCCTTGTGAAGTGGGCCAAGGCCGTGCCCACCGAAAATCGCACCGACCTGAACTACGTCGAGGCGCTCCAGACCGCGGCCGACCTCGCCGGCCTGCTGCCCGAGGCCGCCGCGAACGTGCTGCGGGGCGAACTCAAGCAGCTCCGTGTCGCCGTGTTTGTCGTCCGCACCGTGCGCGAGCAGATGCGTTATGACACCCCGCGAATCGTCGTGGAGGCGGGCAAGCCCTTCGAGATCGTCCTCGAGAACGACGACTTCATGCCGCACAACATGGTGATCGTGAAGCCGGCCTCCCGCGAACTCGTCGGCGCCGTTGCCGACACCATGCAGCCCACGGCGCTGGACGGTCAGGGCCGCGCCTTCGTGCCGGCCAACCCGAACATCCTCGGCGCCACCCGGCTGCTCGAATCCGGCACCCGCGCGACGCTCAAGCTCACCGCGCCCACCGCGGCCGGTGACTACGAATACGTCTGCACCTTCCCCGGTCACTGGCCCGTGATGTGGGGGCGTCTGATCGTAACGTCTGACGTGGACGCCTACCTGGCGAAGAATCCCTTGGCCCCGGCGGTCGGTGTCGGCCACGGCCACACGCCGGGCGAATAAGCCGCCGGACCAACGGCAGCAGCAGGGGCGGGTTGCGCAGGCAACCCGCCCTTTTCATTTGCCCCAGATGGGTCCTGAAGAATCCAAGCCGAACGAAAACCACCGCCGGAGTCGCCGCACCAATTGCGTCTCACGCTTCCGCGCGAGTTCGTGTTCCCAGATTCGGAGGACGCGCCACCCGGCGCGGCGCAGGGCCCGGTCAGCCCGCCGGTCCCGGGCGACGTTGGCGGCGAGCTTCTTTCGCCAGAAGGCCGAGTTACCTTTCGGCTTCGTGCCGTGCTCCGGGCAGCCGTGCCAGAAGCAGCCATCCACGAACACGGCCAGCCGGAGTTTCGGAAATATGAAGTCGGGACGGACTTGGAACTTCGCACGGCCTGGCGAGATGGATGGGATTCTCCGGCCACGCGATGCGGGTGCCTCGCAGCGCAGGGCGATCTGGCGGCGCCAGCCGGTGATCCGGAACGCCCGGAAGATCCGCACCAACGCCAGTTCGGTCCGCGCGTTGCCCCGCGACCGGATCCGCGCCATGAGCTTGGAGCGCTGGGCTTGCGAATAGATGTCCGCCACGGACGTGGTGTAGCCGCAGGCGACGGCCGCGCCACGGAGAAAGCACGTTTCACGCCTGCCGGGCCAGAACCTCACTCGGGTCGGGGATTGCCGCCCGACCTACGGCGGGCATTGTTCCGCCGGTTTCTTCATCATGTTCCCTGGCCGATCCATGACCGCCGCGGTCGCCGCGCTGCTGCTTTGCGCGGTCGCCGGGTCGTTGCGGGGCGCGGAGCCCATCCGCTTTTCCCGCGAGATATTGCCGCTCCTTTCGGATAACTGCTTCGGCTGCCACGGGCCGGATGAACAGGGGCGCAAGGGCGGGCTCCGGCTCGACACCCACGACGGCGCGCTCGGCCAAGGCAAGAGCGGCGCACCGGCCATCGTGCCGAAGGACAGCGCCCGCAGCGAAGTGATCCGCCGCCTGCTCACTGCCGACGCGGACGACGTGATGCCGCCGCCGAAGTCGAACCGTCACCTCACGCCGGCCCAGGTCGAACTGCTGAAGCGCTGGATCGATGAGGGGGCGGCCTGGGGCAAACACTGGGCTTACGAACCGCCGGTGCGGCCCGCCATTCCTGAAGTTCGGAGTTCGGAATTCGGAATTCGGAACTCGATTGATGCCTTCGTGGAGGCGCGGCTCGCGAAGGAAGGAGTCACGCCCTCGCCCGCGGCGTCACCCGCCACGTTGATCCGACGCGTGACACTGGACCTGACCGGATTGCCCCCGACGCCGGAGGAAGTGGCGAGGTTTGAGCGCGAATGCGCGGAGGAGGGGAATCTGGAAGGCAGGAAAGCAGGAAGGCGAGCGAACGGGAACCGTTCCAGTTCTCAGGTGCTTTCCCCTTCCGGCTTTCCTGCCTTCCAGATTCGTCCTGCCAAATCCGCCTACGACCGCCTCGTGGACCGCCTGCTCGCCTCGCCGCGCTTCGGCGAACGCATGGCGTGGGAGTGGCTCGAAGCAGCGCGTTACGCCGACTCCAACGGTTACCAGGGCGACAGCGAGCGCACCATGTGGCCGTGGCGCGACTGGGTGGTGGACGCCTTCAACCGCAACCTGCCCTTCGACCAGTTCACCGTGTGGCAGTTGGCCGGTGATCGCCTGCCGGCGGCGACGCACGAGCAGCGCCTCGCGACCGGCTTTCTCCGCAACCACATGATTAACGGTGAGGGTGGCCGCATCCCGGAGGAAAACCGGATTGATTACCTCTTCGACCAAACCGAGACGGTCGCCACGGTCTGGCTTGGGGCGACCTTCAACTGCACCCGCTGCCACGATCACAAATACGATCCCTACACGCAGCGCGACTACTACGGCCTGCTCGCGTTCTTCAACCAGACCATCGTGGACGGCAGCGGCGGCAACCCGCAGTCCCCGCCCAATCTCGCCGTTCCCAAGCCGGAGCAGACGCAGCGCCTGAACGAGATCGAGGCGAAGCTGGCTTCGGTGATCCGTGCGACGGAGCAGTTCGAAGCGGTGAAGTTCGCCCGAGAAGACGGGAAACCCATCGAAGCGGCGCCGGCCGCGAAGGAACTTCCCAAGGAAGTCTTGGAACAGCTCAAGGTTGCCCCGCGCGACCGGGACGGCGGCCGCTTGGAGAAGCTGGCGGCGCACTGGAAGGAATCCGACCCGGCCTACGTGCGCGTGCTCGACGAACAACGTCAGACCCGCGACGCCCGCAATGCCATAGCCTGGAGCATTCCGTGGGTGATGGTGATGGAGGACATGCCGAAGCCGCGCGCGACGTTCATCCTCAACCGCGGCAACTATCTCAAGCCCGGCGCGGAAGTCCCGATGGCGGTGCCGGCGAGCCTCGCGGTTCAGGCCGAGCAATCGCCGGCGGACCGACTCAGCCTCGCGCGCTGGCTGGTGGCGCCGGAGAACCCGTTGACCGCGCGCGTCACCGTGAACCGCCTTTGGCAGCAGTTCTTCGGCGTGGGCCTGGTGAAGACCACCGAAGACTTCGGCGTGCAGGGCGAGAAGCCGGCCAACCCGGAACTGCTCGACTGGCTGGCCACCGAGTTCGTCGCGTCAGGCTGGGACGTGAAACACCTCGTCCGGCTCATCGTGACGAGCGCGACTTACCGCCAGTCGTCCAAGGTGACGCCGGCGCAGTTCGAGCGCGACCCGGAGAACCGCCTGCTCGCGCGCGGACCGCGTTTCCGGATGCCGTCGTGGATGATCCGCGACGTGGCGTTGGCCGCCGCCGGCCTGCTCACGCCCGACGTGGGCGGCACGCCGGTGAAGCCGTATCAGCCGGCGGGCGTGTGGGAGGAGGCGACCTTCGGCAACAAGCGCTACGCACAGGACCATGGCGCCGCGCTGTATCGGCGCAGCCTCTACGTGTTCTGGCGGCGCATCATCGGCCCGACGATGTTCTTCGATGTGGCGAGCCGGCAGACCTGCACGGTGAAAACGCCACGCACCAACGTGCCGTTGCACGCGCTGCTCACGCTGAACGACCCTGCCTACGTCGAAGCCGCGCGGGCGCTGGCCGAACGGGTGCTGGGCGGTGCACCGAATGATGTCGGCCGCCTTGCGTTGGCTTATCAACGCGTGCTGGGGCGAACGCCAAAGCCCGAGGAGGTGAAGATTGCACTCCGCGGCTTGGAACGGCATCGACGCGATTACGCCGCGGATCGCAACGCGGCGGAAAAGTTGTTGGCCGTGGGCGAAGGGGTGCGTGATGCCAAACTCGATCCCGTGGAACACGCCGCGTGGACCGTCGTGTGCAGCACGCTGCTAAACTTGGACGAGGCGCTGACGAAGGAATGAATCACGAAGGCACAATCGGGTTGGCCGCAGAGAGGCACGTCCATAGTGGGACAGGCATCCTTGCCTGTCTGACGGGCTTCCAGCCCGTGAGTGATTCCGGGGCTAGAAGCCCCGGAGACAGGCTGGAAGCCTGTCCCACTACCAACACCGTTCTAGCGGACATGACCGTCCGCGCTCAGCTTTGCCCATGAACCCCCTTCACGAACGAGCCCTCCACCTCACCCGGCGCGAGTTCCTCGGGCGCTCCGGCACGGGTTTGGGCCTGGCCGCGCTTGCAGGCTTGTTGGGCCGCGGCGGACTGCTCGCCGCGCCGGCGACGACCGGCGGCCAACCACGATTGTCCGGCCTGCCGCACGTCGCGCCCAGGGCGAAGCGCGTCATCTACCTGTTCCAGAACGGCGCGCCGACGCACGTCGATCTTTTCGATTACAAACCCAAGCTTCAGGAGCTGCACGGCAAGCCGGTTCCCGACAGCTACATCGGCGGCAAGCGCTTCAGCACCATGACCGGCAAGGCCGACGGAAAGCTGCTGCTCGCGCCGGTCGAACCATTCCACCAACGCGGCCAGAGCGGCGCGTGGGTCAGCGAGTTCCTGCCGCACACGGCGCAGATCGTCGACGACCTGTGCTTCGTGAAGAGCCTGCACACCGACGCCGTGAACCACGCCCCGGGCATCTCGCTGATGCTCAGTGGTGCCCAGATTCCCGGCCGGCCGACGCTCGGCGCTTGGCTCACCTACGGCCTCGGCAGCGACACGGAGAATTTGCCTGCCTTCGTGGTGATGACCTCCGTGAGCAAGGGCACGAGCTGCGGCCAGATCTTCTACGACTTCTACTGGGGCTCGGGCTTTCTGCCGTCGCGGTATCAGGGCGTGAAGTTCCGCGGCAGCGGTGAGCCCGTGCTGTATCTCGGCGACCCGGACGGCCTGAGCCGGTCCACGCGGCGCGCGATGCTGGACGACTTGGCGGAACTGAACGAACTCAAGCTGCGCGAACACGGCGACCCCGAGATCGCCACGCGCATCGCCCAATACGAGATGGCGTTCCGCATGCAGACCAGCGTGCCGGAACTCGCGGACGTGTCGCGCGAACCGCAGTCGGTGCTCGACCTCTACGGCCCGAGCGTGAAGGAGCAGGGCACCTTCGCCTACAATTGCCTCATGGCCCGCCGGCTCATCGAACGCGGCGTGCGCTGCGTGCAGGTGATGCACGCCGGCTGGGACCAGCACAACAGCCTCACCACCGAGCTTTACAACCAGTGCCGCGACACTGACCAGCCGAGCGCCGGCCTCGTGGCCGACCTGAAACAGCGCGGCCTGCTCGACGACACGCTGGTCATCTGGGGCGGCGAGTTCGGCCGCACGCCGTTCATCCAGGGCAACCTCGACGACCGCAAGCGCTGGGGTCGCGACCATCATCCCTACGCCTTCACGAGCTGGCTCGCCGGCGGTGGCGTGAAGCCCGGCGTCACCTATGGCGAGACCGACGACCTCGGCATGAACGTCCTGCGCGACCCGGTCCACGTGCACGACTTCCAGGCCACCGTGCTGCACCTGCTCGGCATCAACCACGAGAAGCTGACCTACCGCTTCCAAGGCCGCGACTTCCGGCTCACGGATGTGCATGGGGAAGTGGTGAAGGGCATCCTCGCCTGACGGCCTGCGAGAGAACTAAATGCCTAGGAGCCGACGTGAGCAGGCTCTGATCTGCTGGCGAAGCGTGACCCTCGTGACCCCGTCTCCCTCGGGTGCCGGGGGGTGGGCCGTGTTCACGCCAGCACCGGCCGGATCACTTCGCCATGCACGTCGGTGAGGCGGCGGTTGGCGCCGTTGTGCCGGAAGGTCAGGCGTTCGTGGTCGAGGCCGAGCAGGTGCAGGACGGTGGCGTGGAAATCGTAGTTGGTGGTTATGTCGCGCGCGGCTTTCCAGGACCATTCATCGCTTTCACCGTGCGCCACGCCGGGTTTCACGCCGGCCCCGGCCATCCAGCCCACGAACGTGCCGCCGTTGTGGTCGCGGCCCTCGCTGCTCTGCGCGAAGGGCATCCGGCCGAACTCGGTGTTCCACAGCACCAGCGTGTCGTCGAGCAGGCCGCGCGCCTTGAGGTCGCGCAGCAGCGCGGCGACGGGCCGGTCGGTGGCGGCGCACATGGGCGGGAGTTCCTTCTGGATGTTCGCGTGGTTGTCCCAGTTGCCGGTGGGCCCGCCCGCGCCGCTCCACACCTGCACGAAACGCACGCCGCGTTCGACCAGCCGTCGCGCGAGCAGGCAACGCCGGCCGAAGTCCTCGGTCACCTTGTCGTCGAGGCCGTAGAGGCGGCGCGTGGCCTCGGTCTCGCCGTCGAGCGCAAAGACCTCGGGCGCGCTGAGCTGCATCCGCGCGGCGAGTTCGTAGGCCTGGATGCGGGCTTCGAGGCGTGAGTCGGCGGGATTTTCGGCGAGGTGCTGGCGGTTCAGCTTTTGCAGCAGCGCGAGCCCGTCGCGGTCGGCTTCGGGCGTGAGGTAGCGGGCGGACGCGGGCGCGCGGAGGTCGTGGATCGGTGTGGCGCCGGCGGTCGAGATGACGGTGCCCTGG
>JBIIUN010000375.1:0-5131 GCA_044339945.1 Kapaibacterium sp. (SeqCode) | reverse complement strand
ACGCCCGCCGTGGGCTGGCTGGCAGCCTGCCCTACTCTGGCTGGGTCGTGGCGGGCTTGTTCGCGTCGGTTGCTCCGCAGTGGGGGTGCGTGGCTGCTGGGCTTGGTCGCGGGCGCGGGCCTGGCGTGGGCGCAGGGCACGGCCTTCAGCTACCAGGGGCAGCTGACCGACGGCGCGGCGGTGGCCAACGGCACCTACGACCTGCGCTTCACCCTGTGGAACGCCGCCACCGGCGGTGCCCCGCAGGGCACCACGCTCACGCAGAGCGGCGTGGGCGTGACCAACGGCCTGTTCACCGCCACGCTGGACTTCGGGGCGCAGTTCACCGGCGCCAACCGCTGGCTGGAAATCGCCGTGCGGACCAACGGCGCGGCCGACTTCACGACGCTGGCGGAACGGCAGCCGGTGTTGCCCACGCCCTACGCGATCCACGCCGCCACCGCCGGCAGCGCGGCCACGGCGACCACCGCCACGACCGTGACCGGCCCCATCCCGGCCGCCCAACTCACTGGCTCCCTCTCTGCCGCCCAAATCCCCAACCTCGACGCCAGCAAGATCACTGGCGGCACGTTTACGGGGAATGGCGGCGGGCTGACGAATGTGCCGCTCGATGCGCTCGTGCGGTCGACTACCTCGGTGGTCGCTTGGGGCTGGGACAGTGCAGATCTCAAGCCCCCGGTCGGTCTAAGCGATGTGGTTGCACTGAGCGGGGGAACATCACATGTCCTCGCCTTAAGGTCGGACGGTTCGGTAGTGGCTTGGGGAGACGACTATGTTGGACGAGCTACCCCTCCCGTTGGTCTCACCAATGTCGTCAAGCTTTCGGCTGGGGCGATCCACAGCCTTGCCCTGAAATCGGATGGCACGGTGGTGGCGTGGGGCGGCAATGGTTCCGGACAGGCCAGTGTCCCGGTGGGACTTGTCGGAGTCACTTCGATCGCAGCCGGTGAAAGGTTCAGCCTGGCCTTAAAGTCCGATGGGACGGTGGTTGGCTGGGGAGGATTTCTTTCCCTTAGGGACACCCGTCCAATTCCAATCCCGGCAAACCTTTCAGGGGTGATCGCCATCGCTGCCGGCATGGAGCACTGGTTGGCCGCGAAAGCTGACGGGGGCGTGGGCGAATGGGATATTTTTGGAGGAGCCCGGAGCGTTCCCGACGGATTGACCAACGTAGTGGCCGTTGCAGCCGGAGCTTATCACAGTCTGGCGCTGAAAGCGGATGGCACCGTGGTGGCGTGGGGCGATGACTCAAGCGGTCAGACCTCGGTGCCCACCGGCTTGACCGACGTCGTTTCGGTGTGTGGTGGAATGTGGCATAGCTTGGCGCTGAAGTCAGATGGCACGGTAGTTGGTTGGGGAGAGACTGGATTCACCCAATTTAGCTTTGGGGGACAAAGCGCGGTGCCTGCAGGCGCAACCACGGTTACAGCCATCGCGGCAACCGCATATTCCAGTTTTGCCCTGCGGACCAATCCTATCGTCGCCGCGGAGGTGGCGCTGCTCAGTCAGAACAATGCTTTTGAAGGAAACATCTCTGCTTTGGGATTCTTCGGTAGCGGCTCCGGTCTCACCTCGCTCAACGCCGCGGCATTGAGTTCTGGCGCGGTGCCCGTGGATCGGATTCCAGACCTGGACGCCGGCAAGGTGACCAGTGGGACATTCGCCACGGCGCGGATTCCGGACTTGGACGCCGGGAAGATCACGACCGGGACGCTGGCCGCGGCCCGGATTCCGAGCCTGGATGCGAGCAAGGTGACCACCGGCACGTTCGCTACGGCGCAAATCCCGAACCTTGATGCTACGAAGATCATGACCGGGACGCTGGCAGCCGCCCAAATCCCGAACCTGGACGCCGGCAAGATCACCACGGGCACGGTGGCGGACGGGCGGCTCAGTGCGAACGTGGCGCGGCTGGATGGCAGCCCGGTGTTTTCCAGCGACGTGCGGCTGGGCGACCACGACCTGTTTCTGCGGGGCGGCACGGACAGCAACCACGGCCTGGGCTGGTTTGGCGGCGGCGGCCGCACCTTTGCCGGAGCGACCGTGGATGGGCCGGTGCTCTACGGCTTTCTGGGCGGAGCCCTGGGCTCGACCAAGACCGCCCAGAGGATCGCGCTCAGCTGGAACGACAGCGCCGACGTAACCCTCGGCGGTGACCTGACGATCACCAACACCCTGAGCGTGACCAGTCCGAGCGGAATCCGGGCGGCGAGCTTCACCGGCGCGCGCACCGGCAACTTCAGCTCGGCGGTGGTGCAGGTGGAGAACACCTCCACGAGCGGCACGGCCAGTCCGGCGCTGCGGGTGTTGGGCCGGGGCTCATCCGTTGACGGTGCCCTGAACGTGTCGGCGGACACCGGCCGGATCGCCCGGTTTGGCAATGCTACGGACTGGGTGGCTGCGATGGACAACGCCGGCAACTTTGCGGCGACGTCCTTTGTCACGCTGAGCGACCGGACCAAAAAAGCCGGCTTCGCCCCGGTGGACGTGGAGGCGGTGCTGGCGAAGGTGGCTGCGCTGCCGTTGACGACGTGGCACTACACGAACGACGCGGCGGCGACGCCGCACCTGGGGCCGATGGCGCAGGACTTCCACGCGGCCTTCGGCCTGGGCGGGGACGACAAGACCATCACCACGGTGGACGCCGACGGCGTGGCGCTGGCCGCCATCCAGGGCCTGCATCATCGCACCACAGCCCTGGCCGCCGAAAACGCCGTCATCCGGGAGGAACTCGCCCGGCAGCAGACCGCCAACGCGGACCTGCGCGACGAACTGGGCGAGCTTCGGTCGCTCGTCCGCCAACTGCAGCAACAGCTCAACGCGAACCGTCCGTAAACTTCCTCAAGCGCACCTTGAACATGAATATCGAACCCATTCCGAGCGCCTTGGCTTTCCGCGGTGATGGCCGGCGGACGGTCCCCGGTCGGGCAACCCCTCTCCCCGGCCCTCTCCCCGCTCGTGTCTCGCAGGGCGAGGGAGTCATGCAGGGGACAGTGAACGGATCCGCCCCGGGTGCTGCCCGAGGGCAACTGGCAGGGGAGAGGCAGGGGCAAGCCGTGTCTGTTCCCGTTGGCCGGCAGCCTGCCCGCGAGGTCGCGGTGGCCTCCTCCTGCCGGTTGCCCACCGGCAGCACCGGGGCGGACGAGCAAGTGGTCCGTCCGAGGCGCGGGGGTTCTCCGCACACCGGCCATGAAGTAGGGCAGGCTGCCAGCCTGCCCGCTGCGCCGGCCGGCGCGAAACGGGGATCCCCGACAACACTCGCCGTGGGCAGGCTGGCAGCCTGCCCTACCTTGGGCGGATCGCCCGGTGCCACCTTGCGTCGGCTGCTACGGGCGGGGTTGGCGCTGCTGTTGGGGTTGGGCTCGGCGATGGCGGCGGACTACGCCATCGCGCGGCACACTTTTGCCGGCGGGGCGGCGAGCAGCGGTGGGAACTTCGCGGTGCGCGGGAGCCTGGGGCAGGCGGTGGCGGGACCGGTGAGCGGCGCGGGCGCGAGCGTGCAAGGCGGCTTCTGGAACCTGCTCACGTTGCCGACCCTGGTGACGCCGGCGGAGGATACGGTGGAGTTCCTCGCGGGCCGTTCGCTCAAGGTGCCGCTGGCCTCGCTGGTGGCGAACGACCGTTCGCTGCTGGGCTACGGCCTCACGGTGGTGTCGGTGGACCCGGTGACGGCCAACGGCGGCACGGTGACGATCGCCGGGCGCTGGCTGGTGTATCGGCCACCGGCGGGACCGGCGGCGAACGACAGCTTTCACTACACGCTGAGCGACGGGCGGCCGGGCGCGCAGCACACGGTCACCGGCACGGTGCGGCTGAACCTGGAAACGCCGAACCCGAACGACGGCCCGGCGCCGAACGCGGCGCACATCGCGTGGGCGGGCGACGACGTGACGATCACGTTCATCGGCGTGCCCTTCCGCGAATACCGGGTGCAATACACGGAGGATGCCGTGCCGCCGTTGTCCTGGAGCGACTTCAATCCGGCCGGCACCCACGCCGCGGCGGCGAACGGCGTGTTTGTGCACACGGACCCGAATCCCGGCAGCGCGTTGCGGCTCTACCGGGCGATTGCCAACCCCTGAGGAATTCAAAATGAAGAATGGATCAATGAAGAATGGGCTGCTGCTCGGGGCACTGGTGGCCGCGGCGCTGCCGGCCTCCGCGATCATCGTCACGGAACCCACGCGGACCTGGTCGGTCGGCTACACGGTGAGCGACGACGGGAACACGGCCGGACCGTTCGGGCTCAACGTCGCGGATTCGGCCATCGGGGTGATCACGCGGGTCGAGGTGGGGCTGTCGTTCAGCGGCGTCGGCTTGGACGGCGGATTCGCCGGCGACCTGGTCGTGACCCTGGCGTGGACCCCGGTGGGTGGCGGGCCACAGGACATCGTCACGTCGCACCTGCTGAACCGCATCGGGGTGGGCACGGTGGCCGGCGGCACAGTCGGCTTCGGCTACGATTCGCTGAACGTGACGCTGAGCGACGACGCGGCCGGCGGGGACATCCACACCGCGTCGCTCGTGGGCGCGGCGCTGACGGGCGCCTTTGAACCCGACGGCCGGGCGGTGGCGACGGGCAACGACCGCGACTATCGCCTGAACGTCTTCAACGGGCGGCCGGCGAACGGCAGTTGGCAGCTCTACGTGACGGACCTGAGTTCCGGCGGCCAGATGCGGCTGGACACTTGGTCGCTGTCGTTGACCGGCGACAATCAGGTGCCCGAAGCCTCGACGTGGGTGGCCGGGGCCGCGCTGCTGGGGTTGGCCGCGTGGCGGCGGTGGCGGAGCCGGTAAGCGGTGGAAGGGCCATTCATCGGTCGGCGGGTTTGGGCCGGCTGCGGAGGGAGAGTCTGAAGGAGGCCTTCGGGGGAGCGGCAGATGCCCGGACCCGCCCACCGATGGATGGCAACGGAACGCAGCGGGAGCGCGGCATGCTGAGCCGCAGGGAGCCAGCCGCCATATGAGCGAAGGAATACTCGCGGCTCAGAGAGCCGCGCTCCCGTTACGCCCGAGATCCGCTGACCGCCCCGCCTCAATCCAGGGGCAATTCCACGGTGATCTTCGTGCCGGTGCCGGGCGTGCTGGTGATCGTGCAGCGACCGCCGGCAAGCCGGGCGCGGTCGCGCAT
>JBIIUN010000036.1:0-17782 GCA_044339945.1 Kapaibacterium sp. (SeqCode) | reverse complement strand
CGATCCTTGGGGCGATTGTCCGTCCGGAAGCCGCCAAACCCGCCGCCACGCCGAACAACTGAGCGGATTGGAGCTTCCCGGCCGATCCGTTACGCTGCCGCCATGCTGATTTCGCGACCGCTGTTCGCCGCGTTGCTCCTGGCTTGGGCCGGCCCGCTCTGGGCCAGCCCGGCCAAACCGTCCCGGCGCACCACCCTGCCCAGCGTCATCCTCATCGTGGCGGACGACCTCGGCTACGGCGACCTGGGTTGCTACGGCCAGACGAAGATCAAGACCCCGAACCTCGACCGGCTGGCGGCCGAGGGGATGAAGTTTACCCAGGCCTACGCCGGCAACACGGTTTGCGCGCCCAGTCGTTGCTCGCTGATGACCGGCAAACACTCCGGCCACGGCCGCGTGCGTTCCAACGCCCAGGTGCCGCTGGAACCCGATGACGTGACCATCGCCGAGGTCCTCCGCACCGCCGGTTACCGCACCGGCGCGGTCGGCAAATGGGCCTTGGGCTGGGAAGGCACGACCGGCCATCCGAACCAGCAGGGCTTCGAGCAATATCTGGGCTGGCTCGACCAGTCGCACGCGCACGACTACTACCCGTCCTTCCTGTGGCGGAATAACGATCGGTTCGAGCTGCCCGGCAACGTGGGCGGCAAGCGGGCCGAGTATTCCCACGAGTGGCTGACCAAGTTCGCCACCAACTTCGTCCGCATCTACGAGGACCAGCCCTTCTTCCTCTACTTCACGCCGACGATCCCCCACGCGAACAACGAGCGCGGCACCAACGGCATGGAAGTTCCATCCCTCGGCGACTACGCGAAGGAGCCGTGGCCCGGCCCGGAAAAGGGCAAGGCGGCGATGATCACCTACCTCGATTCCATGGTGGGCTCCCTGCTCGCCGACCTGAAGCGCCGGAGGATTGACGAGGACACGCTGGTCATCTTCACCAGCGACAACGGCCCCCACCAGGAAGGCGGCGTGAAGCCGGCGTTCTTCCAGAGTTCCGGACCGCTCCGGGGCATCAAGCGCGACCTCACCGAAGGCGGCATCCGGGTGCCGTTCATCGCCCGCTGGCCGGGCCAGATCCGCGCCGGCGTGACCAACAGCCAGCCGATCGCCTTCTGGGATGTGCTGCCCACGCTGGCCGAGATCGGCGGCGCCGGCAAACCGCGCAAGCTCGACGGCATTTCGTTCGCGCCCACGCTGTTCGGCCGCAAGCAGACCAACCAGCACGAGTTCTTCTACTGGGAGTTCCACGAACGGGGTTACCAGAAGGTCGCCCGCACCGGCGACTGGAAGGGGCTCAAGCTCGCGCCGGACAAACCGCTGGAACTCTACCACCTCGCCAACGATCTGGGCGAAACCAACAACGTCGCGGCCGCCAACCCGGACATCGTGGCCAAGATCGAGGACTACCTCGCCAAGGCCGCGGACGAATTCATCGCCGTCACCAACAAGGCCGGCGGATCCTTCTGACCATGCTTGCCCTGCTCGATTACGGAGCCGGAAACATCCGGAGCGTCGAAAAAGCCCTGCGCGCCGCCGGCGCCGAAGTGGAACGGGTCGACCGTCCCGAAGGCATGCGCCACGCCCACGGGGTCGTGATGCCCGGCGTCGGCGCGTTTGACGACTGCCTCAACGCCATCCACCGCCAGGAACTCGGCGGGGCCGTAAAGGAATGGATCGCCGCCGGGAAACCTTTCCTCGGCATCTGTGTCGGCTACCAGGCGCTGTTCGAAAAGAGCGCGGAGTTCAACTCGTGTGCACTCGGGCTAGGCATCTTCAAGGGCCCCGTGGTGCGCTTTCGGCCGACCGACGCCGAACCTCACCTCAAGATTCCCCAGATCGGCTGGAACGAGGTCGAGGTGACCCAAAATCCGTGCCCGCTTTTCGCCGGCATCCCGGACCGGAGCCACTTCTACTTCGTGCACAGCTTCTACCCCGAACCGGCGGATCCGTCGGTGGTCGCGGGTTGGAGCGACTACGGCCAACGCTTTGCGGCCGCGGTGTGCCGGGACAACGTGTGGGGAACCCAGTTCCACCCGGAGAAAAGCCAGCAAGTCGGCCTGAAGCTGCTCCGGAACTTCGTGGATTTCGCCACGAAGGCCTGAAGTCACGCCCGCAAGGGCCCCGCCAGCCGGGTCGGCTCAGGGCTTGCCCATCTGGAATGCCACGGTGGTCCCGAGCGGGGTCGGCTTCCACTCGTTGTCCAAATTCAGCGTCGTCTCCGCGGTGCCCAGGAACAGGTAACCGTGGGAAAGCAGGCAGGCCCGCATCCGGCGCAGGATCGCCTTCTTCGTCTCGACGTCGAAGTAGATCATCACGTTCCGGAGGAAGATGATGTCGAAGCCCGGCATCAGCGGCCAGGGCTGGATCAGGTTCATGGGCTTGAACTCGATCAGCGGCTTCAGGTCCGGCTTGATGAACCAGTGCCCTTCGCGCTTTTCAAAATACTTGATCAGTAGCGGCGCCGGGAGCCCGCGATTCACCTCCAGTTGGGAGTAGCGACCTTCCTGGGCTTGCTTGAGCACGGTCGGCGAGAGGTCGGTCGCGAGGATCTTGATGTTCCAGTCGCGCAGCACCGGGAAATTGTCGCGCAGCATCATCGCCATGCTGTAGGGCTCCTGGCCCGTTGAGCACGCGCCCGACCAAATGGTCAGCCGCTTCACCGAGGCACGGTCCTTGATCAGCTGCGGAATGACGTGCTTTTTCAGCGCCTCAAACGGGTGGAAATCGCGGAAGAAAAACGTCTCGTTCGTGGTGAGCGCGTCCACCACCCGGGCGTGGAGGTCGCCGTAGTTGCGCTGGGAGCGCAGGCGGGAGATCAGCTCGCCCAAGCTCGCGAGGCCTTCCTGCCGGGCCAGGGGCGCCAGCCGGGTCTCGACGAGGTATTCCTTCCCGCGTTCGAGCACGATGGCGGCGTTGGAGCGGGCCAGTTCGGCCACGTAGTCAAACTCGTCGGGTTTCAGTGACATGGGCTTCCTTGCGAACCGTTGCGCCCGCCTCTGAGCATAAGTCGCCGGGAGAGTTCCGGCCCGATGTTGGCCAATGGGAGAACGGCGTCGGCCAAGCCGGCCGTCACCACGTGTCCGGGCATCCCCCAGACGACCGAACTGGCTTCGTCCTGGGCGATCACCCGCCCGCCGCGTTCACGGATGGCTTCGCTGCCACGGAGCCCGTCCTGCCCCATGCCGGTGAGCACGACGGCGAGCGCGCCGGTCCCGTAATGCTGCGCCACGCTGCGAAAGAGCACGTCCACCGCCGGCCGGCAGGAGTTTTCGGGGGCGCCCTCGTGGAGGCGGGCCCGGAGCTTGGCGCCGTCCCGCACTACCTCGAGGTGAAATCCACCGGGCGCGAGATAAAGGTGACCGGGCAGGATCTCCTGCCCTTCCTTGGCCTCGTGGCAGGGAAAGCCGGAGGTTTTCTCCAACCGTTCCGCGAGGATGCGCGTGAACACCGGCGGCATGTGCTGCACCACGAAGACCGGGACCGCGAGGGGCTTGGCCATCGAAGTCACGACATCCGCCAGGGCGTTCGGACCGCCCGTGGAAGAACCGATGCACAGCACCTCCACGGACTGGACGCCGGCAGGCCTAGGCGGATGGGCCACCGCAGCCGGGGCAGCCGCAACCGGCGCCTTCACCGGCAAGACCACCGGGGATGCCCCCCGGCGGCAATGCAGCTTGATCCGGGGAATCAGGTCAGCCCGCAGCCGGTTTATGCTCTCGCCGACGCTGCCGACATTGGCCGGTTTGGTGACGTAGTCGGTGGCCCCGGCGCTCAGCGCGTCGATGGTCGTCTCCGCGCCCCGCTGGGTCAGCGTCGAGAACATGATGACCGGCAGCTTGGGGTGGGTCTTGCGGATCTCCCGCACGGTAACCACCCCGTCCATTTCCGGCATCTCCACGTCCATCGTGACGATGTCCGGGGTGACCTGGGCGATCTTCTGGAGGGCAATCCGGCCGTTGGCGGCCACACCAGCCAGTTCGAGGCTGGCGTCGGACGCGATGACGTCGGAAATGATGCGGCGCATCACGACGGCGTCGTCGACGACCAGAACCCTAATTTTGGAGGACATGGTCGGCTCCGGATTACTCGATCATTCCGAGCACGCGCAGCTTGTCGATGAGCATGTCCTCGGTCAGCGGCTTCATCAGGTAGTCGGCCGCCCCGGCCTCGATGGCCTGGAGCACCGTCTCGTAGCTGTTCTGGGCGGTGACCATCATGATCTTCATGTTGTCGTAGGTCGGGTTGGCCCGGACCGCCTTCACGAGATCCAGCCCGTTCATGACGGGCATGTCCCAGTCCACAAGGGCAAGATCGAACGGTGACTCGCGCTCCAGGACACCCAGGGCGTCGCGGCCGTCGCCGGCCTCGGCAATGTCCTCGGTCACCGGGGCGATAAACGAGGACAACAGGCGCCGCATCGTGCGGGAGTCATCTACAATGAGCACTTTCATGGCTTAGTGGGTATGGCGGACGGGGACGATTCGTTCGGCGGACAATCCGGGCCGGGGCAACCGTCCGGTTGAGGCTGGGTCGACTCCCCCCTCCCCCGGGGCGCTGACCGCCGGGCCGAAGGCTGATTCCGGGACGGAAACAGCCGGCTGACCGGGAGCGCCTAGGGGGAAAGGCATCGGGAGTTCGGTCGCGAATTTACTAGACCTTGGCGGCCTCGACGACCTGCTGCAGTTCGGCGGCGAGCTTGGCCAGCTCGGCCGCCGCGTTGAGAGTGTTGGCGGCGCCTTCCGAGGTGCTGCGGGCCGCCTGCGACACGCTGGTGACGTTGCGGGCGATCTCATCGGTTCCGCGGGCTGCCTCCGAGGCGTTGCGCGCGATCTCGTTGGTCGTCGCCGTCTGTTCCTCCACCGCGCTGGCGATGGTGTTCTGGAGGTCGTTGATCTGGCTGATGATCTGGCCGATCTGATCGATCGCGCCCACGGCACTCTTGGTGTCGGTCTGGATCGCCTCGATCTTCCGGCTGATGTCCTCGGTGGCCGTGGCGGTCTGCTTGGCCAGTTCCTTCACCTCGTTCGCCACCACCGCGAAGCCTTTGCCCGCCTCGCCGGCGCGCGCCGCCTCGATCGTCGCGTTCAGCGCGAGGAGGTTGGTCTGCTGGGCGATGGAGGTGATGACCTTGATGACCTTGCCGATCTCCAGGCTGCTTTCGCCGAGCTTGGACACCGTCTGGTTGGTCGCCTGGGCGACATGCACGGCCTCACTGGCGACCCGGGCCGCCTGCGACGCGTTCTTGGCGATCTCGCGGACGCTGGCATTCATCTCCTCGGCGCTGGTCGCCACGGTGCCGACGTTCTTGCTGATCTGCTCGGAGGCCGCGGCCGCGACTCCGGCCTGGGCGGTTGTCTCCTCGGAGTTCGAGGACAGCTGCTGGGCGGTGGCCGACAATTCCTCGGCGGCGGAGGCCACCGACTGGGCATTGTGGGCGACCTGCTTGACGGTCAGCGCCAGGCTGTCCTCGGCGTTCTTCTGCGACGTGATGTCGGTGGCGAGCTTGACCACCCGGGTGACCTTGCCGGAAGCGTCGACGCGGGGGTTGTAGCTCGCCCGGATCCAGACTTCCTTCCCGCCTTTCCCAAACCGCTTGTATTCGGAGGTGTGGAACTTGCCGGCCCGCAGGTCGGCCCAGAACTGGTTGAAGGCCGCCGACCCGGCGTAGGCCGGATCCACGAACATGCGGTGGTGCTGGCCCTTGATCTCGTCCAGCCGGTAGCCAAGGCACGCAAGGAAGTTGTCATTGGCATTCAGGACGGTTCCGTTGGCGTCGAACTCGATGACGGCCTGGATTCGGTTTTCCTCGCCGAGTTGGCGCTCGTTGTTCATCGCCTCCACCTTGGCGGCGGTGATGTCGGTCGCGATCTTGACCACCTTGACCACCCGGCCCATCTCATCCTTCACCGGAGTGTAGGCGGCCTGCATCCAGACGTCGCGACCGTCCTTGGTGATGCGCTTGAAGGTATCCACCTTGCTCTGGCCGGCGTTGAGGTCGTTCCAGAACTGGACGTAGGCCGGGGATGCCGTGAAGGCGGGATCCACGAACAGCCGGTGATGCTGGCCCCGGACCTCCTCCAGCCGGTAACCGAGCACCGTCAGCAGGTTTTCGTTGGCGTGGAGCACCTGGCCCTTGGTATCGAACTCGATGAACGCGTAGGCACTGTCGATGGCCGAAATCACCCCCTTGGCGTTCTGCCGCTCGATCTCCGCCGCGGTAATCTCGTAGCGCATGCTGAGGAAGCGCTCCGGCTTGCCGTTCGGCCCCAGGATCGGCGCCACGATCGCATCCACGTAGTAGGGCGAGCCGTCCTTCTTCCGGTTCTTGATGATACCCCGGAACATCTCGCCGCGGCCGATCTTGGCCCACATTTCGCGGAAGACCTCCTTCGGCATGTCGGGATGCCGGAAGATGCTGTGCGGCTTGCCGATCAGTTCGTCGCGGGAATACTGCGACACCCGGCACAGCTCGTCGTTGCAGCTGATGATCTCACCCTTGAGGTTCGCCTCGGAGACAATGCAGACCGCGTTGACCATGTCCACGCGCACCTTCAGCTCTGCGGCGCCGGCCAGCAGGCGGTTCTGCTCGGTCACGTCGGTGGTGTATTCCACCACCTTGAAGGGCTGCCCCTTCACGTCGAGGATCGGCGTGTAGGTCGCCTGGACCCAGATTTCCTTCCCGCCCTTGGTGAGCCGGCGGTATTCGCCGCTCTGCGGGTTGCCCGCGGCCAACTCGCTCCAGAAGGTGCGGTAAGCGGCCGAGTCGCGCGTGGCGGCGTCCACGAACATCCCATGGTCCTGACCCTGAACTTGGGCGAGTTCGTGCCCGAAGATCTTCAGGTAGTTCTCATTGGCGGTGATGACCGTGCCGTCCAGCTCGTATTCGGCGATGGCCTGGACCTTGTTGATCGCCTCGTCCTTGCCCTTGAGCTCGGCGACGGCGTTCCAGTCGATCTGTTCCTGGTCGAAGGTCTCGTAGAGTCCGCGCCGGGCACGATTGAAGGCCTCGGAAATCTCCGCCACCTCGTCGCGTCCGCGCACCTCGACGTCGGCCGAAATGTCGCCGCGAGCCAATCCCTGGATGGCGTGCCGCACCCGGCCGATGCCGGCCGTCATCGCCCCGCTCAGCCACCACATGACCGCCGCGCCGACGAGGATCGCCGCGGAGGAAACGATGACCAACTTGCGGACCAGCGCGTCCGTCGCGTCATTCAGCTCCGCCTCCTCGACCAGCAGATAGGTCGTGAAACCGCTGCCCGCGAAACCCAACACGGGGACGCTCTTGGCGTAGGAACCTGCCAGAGTTTTTCCGGCCTGCGCATGCTCGCCGAATTCGGCTGCCAATCCGTCCTTGCTGCCCTGTCCGGGCGCGCCGGCCTTGGCCGCATCGACCGCCAGGGGAAAGCCGGACTTCACCAGGTTGATCGTAAACAGATCTTCCCGATGGCTGCTCATGTTGCCGTGGGCCTTCGGGTTGATGTCCACGATCTGCGTCCCGTCGACTTCGGCCATCGAGAAGCTCGTGGAGGCGAGGTCCTGCGCCTTCATGTCCTCATAGGCAGAGGCGACGATCTGCTCCACGGAGTCCGCACCGAAATAGTTCTGCCAATAACCGAGCACTTCGCCCTTCGCCGAGCGAATCGGGGCGGTAAAGGTCATGCTCCACGCGGGCGCCTTGTCGCCGTAAACCTCCTGCACGAGCGGATCCTTCGCCGGCCGGCCCATCACGGTGCCGGTCAGGGCCCCGTCGATCTTGACGGTCGTGAAGTCCTCCGCCTTGGCGCGCTTGTAGCCTTCGCTCTCGGCTAGGCTGCGGCCCAGCAAGGTCTCCACCCGGGGCAATGGCCGCCCCTGCGGATCCACCGAGCCGGCGGCGACCACCTTGCCGTCGAGGTCCAGCACCAAGCTCAGCGGATAGCAGCCATAGAGCGTGACGTAGCGGTTGATCACGTCGGTGATCTCGGATCGAACAGGAGGTGTCAGGCTGCTGAGATCCCGCTGGACCACCGTGTTCAGGCCAAACACCTGGACGTCGCCATAACGTTCGAAGAGGTTGCGATCGACCCGGTCCTGAATGGAGCGAGCGGACGCCGCCAGGCCGGCGAGATTTTCCTCGCGGATATGGCCCGCGCCAATCTGGAGGTTGATCAGCACCGCGACGGCCGTGGCCACGATCAGGCCGACGGTCGGCGCCACGATCTTGGTGCGGATCCCGTGGATCCAGCCGGCGGCTTTGGGCGCGACCTCCACCGGCGGCGCGGCGGGCTGGGGTGCCCGTTCGGGGGCCGGCGGGGGGGATGGAATCCGGCTGCCGGACGGACGGGTGGAGTGGCCGTTCGCGCGGACATGGCGGGAACCCTCCGCGCCGGCGTGGCGTCGGGGGGTCAACGAGGATGGGGCGGGACTCATGGCAATGACTTGATTCTTTTGGCTTATCGGAAGGTTTGCGGGCGGCTTGACCGGAAACGGAACAAACTGGCGAAGGCAGGCCGGCTCACGAATCGGCGGTGACCGCCGCGGCCTGCTCGGTGTCGAGGACGAGCAGCAGGCGGTCGCGGAGCTTGAAGACACCGCGGGTCAGCTCCCGCGCGGCACCCCGTAGGGTTTCCGGCGTCGCTTCGCGGTCATCTTCGCCGACCTCGACCACCTCGCCGACCTCGTCGACGAGGAAACTCACCGCCCCGTCCGCCGTGCGGACGACGACGTTCATCGGCTCGCTGTCGGCCGCCGCCGGCGCGAGCGACAGCCGCTGGCGCAGGTCGATCGCGGAGACGATCTGGCCCCGGAGGTTGATCAGGCCACGGATGGCCGCCGGCGCCAGCGGAACCCGGGTCATTTCCTGGCCGCGGATCACTTCCTGGACGTCGAGGACCGGCACGCCGAAGAGCAGCTGGTCCAACTGAAAGGTGCAGAATTGATGGTTCATGGGGGTAAGTGGCGAAGCCTATTCAGCCGCGGAGAAGAATGCCGGTGACGCGCCCTCGATGACCTCGCGGACATTGAGGAGATCCGTGACCCGGCCGCTGACGAGGGCCGAGCCGAGGATGCCGGGAGCCCGGCCATGGCGTTGGGCGGTGACGCTTTCCTCGACGATGTCGATGATCTGGCCGACCACGAGCCCGACGCTGCGCCCGTTCTCCGCGAAGACGACGACCTGGAGCGGACCGTCACTCTCCTGGCCCAACGCGCCACGCCCCAACTGCTCGGCGACGTCGATGAGCGGCAGGATCGAGCCGCGGTATTGGACGACCGGCCGGTTCCCGCAGTGCTCGATCTTCGGCCGGGGAAACTCCTCCAGCCGCGCCGCCTGCGACAGCGGCATGGCGAACCGTGAATTCAAGCCGGCCTCGAACACCAACAGCGTCTGGCGGTCGTTCAGGGCCTTGCCATCGGTCTGCATTTCCGCGGCCGTCGTCATGCCCCGGCTCTCCGCCAGCACGGCGGCGTGCTGGGCGAGGCCGAGGACATCGAGGATGAGCGCCACGCGCCCGTCGCCCATGATGGTCGCCCCGGCGAAACAGGTGATGCCCTTGAGCTGCTTGCCCAGCGGCTTGACGACGATCTCCTGGGTGTCGTTCACGGCGTCCACCACCAGTCCGAACTGCCGGCCGTCGGCCTGCAGCACGACGATGTTCACGCTCTGGCTTTCCAGGACGCGCTTCTCGGCGTTCACCAGGCAGTCAAGCACGCGTGCGGACAAGGCCGTCAGCTCCAGCAAGCGCTCCTCCGCCTTGGCGGATTCATTGGCATTCTTGAGGGCGACGATTTCCCGGACCCGATTGTGGAACTGCTCGTGGGCCTGCTCCAACGCGCGCACTTCGGCCAGGTCGCCGTAGTCCTTGAGGCCCTCGGAATAGATCCATTTGCCCAGCAGGCAGAGCCGGTGCGAGCCGGCCTCCTCGATGGTCATCGTTATCCGGCCATCCAGGACCTGCCTCAGCCGGCCCACCCAGGCGCGATGTGCGTCGCGGGCCTTCAGGAAGACCTCGCCGGTGTCGCCGGAGTTCGAGTGGTGCGAACAGCCGTCGCCGGCCAACGTCTGGTTGAGGTAGACGAGCGGCAGCAGTTTGCCCCGCAGGCGGTAGACCGGCGCGTCAAAGATGCGCTCAATGCCGGTCTGCCCCGAGGCGCCATCGACCCGGACCAGTTCCAGCAGGCTGACCTGCGGGATGGCAAACCGTTCGCCGCCACTGGTCACGACGAGGGCGGGAATGATCGCCAGGGTGAGCGGAATCTTGAACTTGATCGTGGTCCCCTGCCCCGGGTCGCTCTGGATGTCGACCGAGCCGCCGATGCGTTCGATGTTCGTCTTCACCACGTCCATGCCGACCCCGCGGCCGGACACGTTGGTGATTTTTTCGGCGGTCGAAAGGCCGGGGAGGAAGATCAGCGCGCAGGCCTCGCGATCGCTCATGCGCGCGGCCTGTTCCGGCGTGATCAGGCCCTTGTCGAGGGCCTTCTGCTTCACGCGGTCGGTGTTGATGCCGCCGCCGTCGTCGGCGATCTCGATGTTGACCTGTCCGCCCTCGTGATAGGCGCGGATGAAGAGCAGTCCAGTCGCGGCCTTGCCGGCGGCCGTGCGCCGTTCCGGGGTCTCGATGCCGTGGTCGATCGAGTTCCGGACGACGTGCGTGAGCGGATCCTTGATCGACTCGATGATGGTGCGGTCCAGCTCGGTCTGGCGGCCCGCGAGCTCCAGCCGGACCTGCTTGCCCAACTCGCCGGCGACGTCGCGGACGATCCGCGGGAAACGGCTCAGCACGCTGTCGATGGGCTGCATCCGGGTCTTCATCACGCCTTCCTGGAGTTCCGACGTGATGAGGTTGAGGCGCTGGGCGACGGCGAGCAGGCCGGTGTCCCGGCTGCCGGTGATGTGCTGGGTGATCTGGTTGCGGGCCAGCACCAGTTCGCCGACAAGATTCATGAGCCGGTCCAACTGGCCGACATCCACCCGGATCGCCGATTCGGAAATGGAACCGCGCGCCGCGGGCTCGCCGGCCGGCGAAGCCGAACTCGCGGCCGGGGCCGCCGTCGGCGGATTCGGGGGCGGGGGAGCCGCAGGCGAAACCGCCTCGTGGACGGCCGCCGGCTGGGCTTCGTCGCCGAAGAGGCCCCAGCCGTTGCCGGTTGCGGCCGGCGGCACCGGGGCGGGAGCCGCGGAAGCAGGGGCCGGCTCGGGCGAAGGATGATCGTCAAACATGCCCCAACCCTGGCTAGCGGGGGCGGATTCCTTGGTCGCGGGTTTTCCCGGGACAGGCGCCGCGGGAAATGCCGCGGCTGACTTCGCGGGTTCGGCGGTGGGATTCTGCAACGCCACGAGGCGATTCAGCAGGTCCGTGTAGTCCTTGTCGCCCTCGGTGCGGTTGGCCTCCAGGCACCGGAGCATTTCGCGCAGGACATCGGCGTAGGCGAGCAGGGTGCTGATGATTTCGCCGGTGACGGCCAACTGGTTTTCCCGCAGCAGGCTGAGCAGATTCTCCCCGACGTGGGCCACCTTCTCAATCTTCTGGAGGCCGAGACAACCGGCGGTGCCCTTGATCGTGTGGATGACCCGGAAGATTCGGTTCAGGATTTCCGGATGGGAACTGCCCGATTCCAGCACGAGCAGGTCGCGGTCGAATCCGTCGAGACCCTCGAAGCTTTCGATGAGGAGGTCGTTGATCAGCTGTTCTTGGAGATTCGCTTTCATGCGGCTAACCGCACCGGCTCAAGCAGGCGCGAGATGGAGGCTTCGGAACCGACGGTGAAGAAGAAGGTGGCACCCAGCTCGGGCGCGGCCTGGACCCAGATGCGGCCGCCGTGGCGCTCGACGATGCGCTTCACGATGGTCAGGCCGATGCCGGTGCCCTCGTAATCCCGCTGCTGGTGCAGGCGCTGGAAGGCGCCGAAGAGCCTCTGCGCCTTGGTCATGTCGAAGCCGGCGCCGTTGTCCCGCAGGAACAGGATGCTGTTCTCGCCTTCGCCCAGGCTGCCGAAGGCGATCTGGGCCGGCGCCCGGCGCTTGGAGAACTTCCAGGCGTTGCGGACCAGGTTTTCCAGCGCCAGCCGCAGCAGACCTTCGTCGCCGCGGACGCGGACTTCCGGGGCAATGCGCCATTCCACCTGCCGATCGGGTTCGAGGCGGGTGAGTTCCGCGGAGATCGAGCGGACGACTTCCGAAAGGTCCACCTCCTCCACCTTGAGTTCGCTCAGGGCGGCGCGGGAAAGCTTCAGCAAATCCTCGATGGTTTCGCGGGCGCGCACCGATGATTGCGCGATGTCGGCAATGTGCGGCAACAGGGACTCGGCGCCGGACTCGGTCGCCTCCTCCTTCAGGACATCGGCGAGCATCTCGATCGCGCCGAGGGGATTGCGCAGGTCGTGCGCGACCATGCGGCCGAACGCCTCCAACTCCTGGTTGCTCTGCTCCAGGTCGCGCACCCGCCGGGCCAGCGTGGTCTGCATCCCGAGAATCCGTTCGCCGATCTTGATCCGGGCCACGAGGGCCTCGTCGTCGAACGGCTTGGTGATGTAGTCGTCCACCCCGCTCTTCAGGCCGTCCAGGATGTCATTCCGCCCGGACGACACCGTAAGCATGATCAGGTAGGGCGGATTGTCGCAGGGCTTGGCCCGCAGCGCCCGGCAAACGTCCACTCCGTCGAGTTTCGGCATGTGCCAGTCCACGATGGCGAGCCGGGGAGCCTCGTCGGACTGCATGATGCGGAGCGCGGCCTCGCCGTCCTCGGCAAGGATGACTTGGTGCCCCGACACCTCCAGCAGGGCCGAAAGCAGGGCCCGGATCGGCTTGCTGTCGTCGGCGACGAGAATTCTCATGGGAAAGGGCGCTTCAGTTCGGCAAGACCTTGGCGACGACGGCCAGCAACTGTTCCGGCTCGAACGGTTTCACGATCCAGCCGGTCGCGCCCGCGGCCCGGCCCTTGGACTTCATCTCGGGATCGGACTCGGTGGTGAGGAGCAGGATGGGCGTGCGGCTATAGGCCGGCAGCGCGCGGAGCTGACGGGTAAGATCCAGCCCGTTCATGTTGGGCATGTTGACGTCGGTGATCACGAGGTCCACCGGCCGCGACCGGGCCAAGTGGAGGGCAGCGACGCCGTCGGCCGCCTCGAGCACGTTGTGGCCGGTGGCCTTGAGGGCGAACACCACCATCCGGCGCATGGTGGAGGAATCATCTACGGTCACGATTGTCTTGCTCATGAAACGGGAGGTCTTCGGGTTTCCAAAGCCGTGGGCGGTCTGCTTTCGACCATCGGGCCCGCCCTGGCGGTCCTATCGGCGGCCGGGCGAAGAACTTGAGTTGCGCCGGGCCGGAAAACGGGGCGGCTCAGAACAGTTCCACGTTGTCGCCCAAGGCGTTGCCATTCGCCGGAACCGGCGCCTTGGCCGGCTCCTCAGCCGCTGGGCCCGCCGGAGGCAAACCGGCCGTGGCAAACGCCGCCGGCGCGGGGGACGTCCCAGGGGTTGCTGTAATGTCGTTGTCGAACAGCGTGATGTCGGCCACGGCCCCAACTGCCGCCACCGTGGCTGCGGCCGGCATGGGTCCGGGCGCAGCACTGGGGGTCAATTCCGACGGCACCGTCGGCCGGCACAGGGCGGCCTCGTGGATCTGCCGTTCGGCAGCCATCGTATACTTCTGCTGGAGATCGGCGGCGGCGGGTTCGGAACGTGCCCGGGCACTGGCCGCCCCGGTCGCTGCCTGCGAAAACGCCTCAAGGACGCCGGCCAATTCATCAAGGCGCGACCGGGCCGCCGCCTCGAACGGGAGGCGGTCGAGCGCGGATTTCGCCGTGGCCCGGGTGGAGTCCATGATGGCGCCGAGGTCCTTGAACGTGGCCAACGTCCGGTCGCGGTAATCGTGCAATTGCTGGCGCACGGCGCCGCCTTCGCCCTCGATCCAGGTCTTCTGTTCGCCGACGGCTTCCTGCAAACGCCGGCTCTCGGCGACCATCTCGTCAAAGCCGCCAATGAGCCGTTCCAGCGCCGCAGCCGAATCGTTGTTGGCCGCCGCCGCCTGGTCGGCAATCTGGCAGGTGCGTTGCGAAAGCACCTCCAAGCCGGTGCCGGAACCCACGTGGGCCGCCTGGATCTGCGCGTTCAGGGCGATCAGCCGGATGCTTTGGGACAGCCCGCGGATGACGCCGGTGAGATTGGACGCCATGTTGCCCAGGGGCCGCAGGGTCTCGTAGACCTCGCTCTGCATGGCGTAGGTCCGGTCAACGATGTGGGCGAGTTCGTCCAGGGAATTGAGCACCACCTGCACCACGCCGTCGCCCTCGATGGAGATGGTCCGGAAATTCTGGAGGGTCATGCATTCGTGGTCCACCGCGTCTGTGCGACCGGCAATCTCGGCGAGGGCCGCGCCGATGGTTTTCTCGGCGTCGGTAAGGGACTCCTCGACGGCCTGAATTTGGGCGACCTGAACCTTGCCGGCGTCCCCGAGGAACACGCAGGCATCATCCCAGAGCTTTTCCCCGTTTCGACTTCGGCGCTCGGGCATGTCGCGGAGCCGCTGGGCCATTTCCCCGATCGCTTCGTCGACATGCTTGAGCTGCTGGCTGGTGATGTCCTGAAACTGGACCGACCGAACCACGTTCCGGACTGCGCCCCGCAAACCCTGGGCCGCATCCACCAGCCGGATATCTTGTCGGCGATTCTCCTCCAGGGCGACGCGCAGCTCTTCCAGCGTGCGTTCGATCAGGGCCTTCTTGTCGCCCGACATCTGCTGGTGCGCCCTGATCTGCGGCCGGAGCCGCTTCACGAGGGCGGAGATCTGCTCCTGGGCCCGGGCAAGGCTTTGGAACTGCTCGGCGAACAGCCCGACGACCTGGGCATGCAACTGCTCGATGTCCCGGGTCAGGGCCAGGAAGACGGCGCGGACCTCCGGATCCAACCCCGCGGATTCAATCCGGAAGGCGGTCTGGATGAACTTGAGCGGGGCGACAATCCGGTCGAGGACACCCTCCAGGCGCCTCACTTCGGTGATCATCTCCTGATGCTGGCAGAGCTGATCGATCACCGCGGCCGCCCGGCTGAGGCTGTCATCGAGGACTTGGACCGGCGGCAGAAGCACATCAATGGCGCGTCGCAGGAAATCGTCCCCGTCCGCCTGGCCTGTCGCCAGCCGGAGCAACTGCTCCCCGGTGTCCACGACCCGGCTGCTGAAGGTGGACAGCTTCTCCAGGTGGTTGCCGATCTCCAGGAATTGCGCCTCCAGATCACGGTTGATCTCGGTAAGCACCGGCCGCAGCCGGGTAACCGGCTCAAAGTCATGGGCAAGACGACGACGCGAACCTCGGCGCTGACGGCGGAAGATTCGCTCCAACGCGCCCCAGAGGTTCGACCATCGGTCGAACACCCAAGGTTGGGCCAGAGAGGGTGACATGGTCAGGTGCGGACAACAGCCAATGAAAGTAGTTGGCGCGGAAGCATCGGCAGCCTGCGGGACCAACTTTAGCCCCGGCGTCGCCAACGGTCTTGGGTGGGCCGAATGCAACCGCATGCCGCCACCGTGGTTGGGCGGCTAAACCTTTTGCCGGCCCGGCCGATATCGTAGGGCGACGAGTTCCCGGCGCGGGCTTGTCGCATGCGAATGCCGTTCCGGGAGAGCTCCGGTCGGCCACGATTCATGAGCCACACCATCACCGCCAACGCCCCCACGGCTACGGCCACCCCGTCGGCCAATCCCGCTCGGGTTCTGGCGGTCGAGGATGATCCGGTGTCCCGCCGGGTGCTCGAGCTCCACCTGAAACGGCTGGGGCATGAGGTGCTGCTCGTCTCCGACGTCGCCTCCGCCAAGCACCTCTTCGGCGCCGGCGCACGGCATTGCTACGACTGTGTCATCACCGATTTCCGGATGCCTGGGGAGACCGGCCTGGCGCTCCTGGACTGGTTGCGGACCGAGGATCCGACCCTGGCCGCGATCGTCCTGACCGCCACCGGGGAGCGGCAGACGGTCCTCGACGCGCTCCGGGCGGGCGCCTGCGATTTCATCGAGAAACCCTACCGGCAGGTGGATCTGGCGGCCGCCGTCGACACCGCCGTCGGGACCACCCGCCAGCGCCGCCGTCACCTCTCCGCCGAGGCCGAGACCATGGCCGTCGGGCAGATGCAGCGCCGTTTGCTGCAGTCCAGCTCGGGCACCCTCGCCAACGGAGTGTCCTTCTCCCATCACCCCCGTCACAATGCCGGCGGGGATTTCTTCAACGTGTTCCCGCTGGATTCGGAACGGCTGCTGATCCTCCTCGCGGACGTCTCCGGGCACGATCTCCAAGCCGCCTTCGTTTCGGCCTACTTCCAGGGAATTGCCCGGGGGATGCTGGAGAAGAAGGCCGACGTGGGGGAGATTCTCGGCTTCTTCAACCGTTACCTCGCCCGGGAATGGAACGCCGTCTCGGATTCCGGCCCGCTGACCATCTCGCTGGCGGTCTGCGCCACCGTGGTGAACCGCGCTACCGGGCGGATCACGGTCTTCAGCGCCGGCGCCCCGGCCCCCCTGGTCATCGGTTTCGAGCAGGCGGTGCCCAGCCCGGCCGAGGGCGGGGGCAATCCGCTGGGCTGGTTCGACGACTCGGAACCGACGGTGTCGGAATTCGCCCTGCCCACAACCGCAGGAATGCTCCTGTGGACCGACGGCCTGGACGACCACGCCAGTGACCTTGGCGTCAGCCCCTACAGCCTCGCCTACCGGCTCCTGCTCGCGGGCCGGACCGCCAAGGCGGACTGCCGACTTGCCGAGGCGAAGGATGACATCCTCGCCGTCCGCGTCGGCCTGCGCCCGGGCAAACCGGTCGCTTTCCACACCTTGTTGCACGACCACTACCGGGGCGACCAGGTGGTTGAGATCGACCCGTTGCAACTGCGGTGGAAACGGAGCCTCCAGCTCGCCATTCCCGAACTGCCGGCCGATCGCCTCGACGAAATCCTGCTGTGCCTGCGCGAAGCCTGCCTGAACGCCCTGCTTCATGGCTGCCAGCGCAGCGCAGCGCTGAACGCGGAGGTTTCGCTGGCCTATGAGCCCGGCGCCAAACGCCTGCATGTCAGTATCAGCGATCCGGGCCCGGGCCATGCCTTCGACTGGGAACGCCATGTGGAACGCGCCGTGGATGAGCTGCTGGACGAGCATCGGGGCCTCAGCCTGATCCATGGGTTTGCGTCCTCCGTTCGAACCGAGCGTAATGGTGCGCACCTCCGCCTTACCTTCGACCTCAATCCGCCCAAGAACTCTCCAAGCACGCCATGAAATACAAAATCGACCTCACCCCGAACGCCAATGTCCTCACGGTTACGGTTCCGGGTGACCTGCTCACCACCACCGTGGAGGGCATCCGGCAGGATTTCAGCGCCGTCCTGGAGGAACCCGCCGTCAAGCGGGTTCCGGTAGAGCTCGTAGAATTCGACCTGTCCGAGGCCAAGATGATGGATTCGGCGGGCCTCAACCTGCTGGTGAGCTTCGTCAAGCTGGGCCGTGGGCTCGGCTTCAAGGTCCGGGTGCTGGTGACGAGTCCCACGTTGCTGCGGGTCCTGCAATTCACCCGGATCGACAAGCTGGTGGAAGTCGTCGCGAACGTTCCTGCCGCGGCCGCATGAGAGGGGGCGTGGTTGCCGACGAAGCGGCGGCCGCAATTCGGCGAGGCCATCGAACACCGGAGCACCGGACAATGAGCATGGGCGCCGAAGCGGGCGCCGAAGCGGGCGCAGGATCGCCTGCCGGAACGCTGATCCGCCGGTCAGGAGTAGGAGTGCCAAGTTGTCGCCCGGGCCTGGCCATAAGAACCGCGCAGG
>JBIIUN010000374.1:0-5159 GCA_044339945.1 Kapaibacterium sp. (SeqCode) | reverse complement strand
AGATGGCTGGGCGTGACTTTGACACGGCCACCGCCACTCCATAGCCTGCTTACATGGTCAAGGTCGCCCGCCCCGAAATCCTCATCACGGCGAAGGATTATTTCCAGATGCCGGAAGGGCCGCCTTATTTCCAGCTCGTCCAAGGTTCGCTCTCCATGTCCCCGTCACCGGACCACTACCATCAGGACATCGTCGGCAACCTGCACTACCTGCTCCGGCGTCATTTGGCCGACCACCCGACCGGCAAGGTCATGCTGTCGCCGTCGGATGTTCAGCTGACGAAGTTCGATGTCTATCAGCCCGACCTGTATTACGTCAGCCACGAGCGCCGCCGCATCTTCACCAAGCAGGGCGTGAAGGGCGCACCGGACCTCGTGGTGGAAGTGTTGTCGCGCAGCACGGCCCGGCTGGACAAGGGGCCCAAGAAGCAGGTTTACGCCCAGGCCGGAGTGGAGGAACTGTGGTTCGTGGACAAGGACCGGCGTGAGATCAGCGTGTTTCGCCTCGGCGACTCGCTGGCCAAGCCTGCGGCCGTGTTCGGTGAGCGCGAGGAGCTGAACTCCTCGCTGTTTCCCGGCCTGAGGCTGCGCCTGGCTGAGGTATTCGCGGATTGAAGGCTGGCGGGCGAACCGCCAGCGCCTTGAAGCCGCTGGCGGAAAACTGAGGTCGAAACCAAGCAGGAGAGGCCGATGCAGAATGATCGCCAACGTGCATTGCTATGGGCGCTCGGCGTTGGCGTTGGCGTCGTGCTGTTTGTCGCCGGAACCTGGCGCTTGGCCACGTTCGACCAGACTTGGCGGGCGATCGTCAGGGTGAAGGTCGAAAAGAGTCTGGAGAATTGGACCAACCGCCCCTTCAACCCTTACTTCCTTCAGGAGAAGTTCGAGTCCGCCTCCAACACCTTCACCGACTCGGTGTTCCGACGCGAACTGGAGAAAGCCACTGGCACTCAAGCGGTGAGATTCCGCTTTCTTGGAGCGGAGCAATACCGCAGCACCTCCATCATCGAGCTGAAGTTTGTCGGGCGGACCGAGGCTGAAGTAAAACTCCTTGGCGAGAAGGCGGTGCAGCTCTGGCTCGACCAGTTGATGACGAACGCGCCGGCGGACCCCGGCAAGTTTCTTGAAACCTACACGCTCACCAGCGCACAGGATCAGCGGAATTCGTTCCGCCAGTGGACCTGGAGACATTTTGGATTCTGATGTCAAATGACCGGAAACGAGTTGCTGGGTTGGCAATTGGAGCCGCTTGCGCAGTGGCGTTCCTGGCTGCCTTGCTATGGCTGGTGATTGGCTCAGGTCAGGCTTGGCGGTGTATTGTCCGAGTTCACATCGAATATGCCCAGCAATCCCAGTTCGACCCCGACAAGCTGGAGCGCTTGTTTCAGTCGGCCTCGAATACTTTCTGCAGTCCCGCGACCCAGCAGGAGTTGGCGGCCAAGGGCGCTGTGCCAGCGGAGTCGTTCCGGTTTTTGGGCTCGGAGCAGATTGGCGGCGTGACGATCATTAGGTTAAAGGTTTCCGGGCGAACGAAGGGAGAGGCAGAGGCGCTCAGTGACATGGCGGCCCGCCTGTGGGTTGGGAAACTCGCGGCTCAAACGCCACCAATCACTGCGGAGCTGCTGTGGCACCGCTCAGTGCCAACCTATCAAGACATGTGGGAGTCTTTCCTTTCCGGGACACGAGAGATCCAGCGCCGGATTTGGGTGTTCTTCCATACCTGAAGCGATCCAGTTTCGGCCCACTCCGAGAAGTCGACAAATTGATTCCATGAGCCCCCCAAAGATCGGAGCGTCACAGAGGTGCATTGCTGAATGTGACCGTTCCCAGTAGCCTCGGTCTGTGGCCGATGAAAAACCTCGCCCCAAAAAACGTCCCGCTGCCCGTCCGCGCCGCCCGTATCCTCAAGCGGCTCCGGCACGTCCGCGGGCTGGACGAGGGGGAAAAGTCTCTTCACGCCCTCGGCTTGGCCGCCAGCCCGGAAGAGCGCTGGGAACTTTGGGCCAAGCAGATGCGTTCGAACGGTTACTGGCAGCCCTCGAAGCCGACGGCATCCGATGCATGATCATCGGCATGTCCGCGGCGATAGCCCAAGGAGTCATGGGCTCCACGCTGGACATTGATGTCTGGGTGGATCTGCCGCCCCGGCAATACATGCGGGTTCAAACTCTGGCCGTTGCGTCCGGGGCCACGGTCGGGGCGAATACCGTCGTCTATCTGGAGGACGGAACGCCGATCAACTTCGTGTATGAAGTGACCGGCTTGGGCTCCTTCGCCGCTGAGTGCAAGCACTCCATTAAGCTTTCCCTGCGGGGCAAGGAGGTGGCGGTCCTTGACCTGAAGCGAATCCAGAAGAGCAAACGTGCCATCGGTCGTGACAAGGACTTGCTGCATTTGAAGCTGATTGCCGACTTCCTCAAATGTGAGCGAGGTCTGAAGCGGATTTGAACCTGCGGGGGCACGGATAAGGCGCAGGCGGGTTTTGCGCCGCTCACTGGATGTCACGGGCTGGGCCTTGGTCGCGAGCATGCCGCGAAAAAGCCGCCCCGGTTGCCCGGGACGGCTTACCCTGCGGTTCCTCACACACTGCGCTTACTGGGCAGCCTTGAGCTGGCTGACAAACATCTTGGTCACGGCGTCGCCGTAGGTCTGGACCACCTCGGCGTATTCGGCGCCGTCGACGTGGGCCTCATACTGCTTGGTGCGGCTGCTCATGTTGCGGCCGCCGCTCAGGGAGGACACCACGCCGAGCGCGGTCACGGCGGCGTCGCCGAGCTTCTGGCCGGTGGTGGTGATGTCCTTGACCTCGAAGAGCTGTTTCCCGGCCATGACCGGGTGCTTGAGCGTCAGCGCGACGAAGTTGTTCGGCTTGAACATGGTCGCCTTGGTGTTGCCGGTCTGGACCCAGAACCGCGTTTCGCCGGGCAGGAAGGTGAGCGCGAGAGTGCTCTTCACCGAGGCGCTGGCGGTGTTGCCGTAGGTCTGCCAGAAGCCCTGCTTGCTACCCTCGAGGTCGCAAAACGTGACGACGAAGCGGGCCTCGATCAGCGCCGCGTCCAGCTCCTGGCCGAGGGCCTTGTAGGCGCCGTTCCAGTCCAACGCGCTGAAGGACAGGCCGCCGAATTCAAGTCGCTGGTCGCCGGGCTTGAAGTAGGTCTGCATGCCCTGCGGGGCGCAGAACACGGAGTCGTGCTTGCTCTTGTCGATGTGGAACGGGGTGGGCTTGAGGGGCAGCTTGGCGAAGCTCGCGGCCGCCTTCACGGCGTCGAGGCCCACGACCTCGAAGCCCGCGGCCTGGAACTGGGCGGTCACGCTGGCGTAGAGCTGGTCGGTGACCTTCTGGCAGAGCGCGTCGTCCACGCCCTTGAGGAAATACCGGGTGCTGACCGAGGCCTGGGCGCCGCCACCTTCGCCGACCTGCCGGGCAACTGACGTCGCGCTCTCGTTGCTCTCCAGCTCGAACTCAACCTGGAAGGCAGGAAAGGCCACGCGCTTCATGCCCTTCAGCGGTTCCAACTTATCCAGCTTGAGGTAGTCCTTGGCGAGGGTCTCCGGCGCGGTCTGGAGCTCAAAGGGAACGGGCTTCTTCTCGGCGAGCTTGGCGATTTTTCCGAGAAGGCCGGCGGCCTCGGTGGCGGTTCCCAGGAGCAGTCCAGCGGCGGTGCAGGTCAGGAGGCGACGGAAAACGATGTTCTTCACGCCGCCATTCAACCGTGCCGGCGCCTGGCTCCGCGATACGTAACCTTACGTAGAGGCAGTGTGCCGAAAGGAGTCAGCAGCCTGGACTGCGGCCGGAGTGGTCACCAGCCGTCCGGCCAAAGGACGCGGCCATCGGCGTCGACCACGAGCAGGGCGTGCCCGCGCACCGCGGCGAGGGGCAGGGGACCGTAGGCGTGGGGGAAGAGTTCGGTGCCGCCGCTCGTGTTTTCCCGGCACAGGGGGACATCCAGCAGCGACTCGTCCACCGCCAGCAGGACCAGTTCCCGCTGCTCGCAATAGTAGCGGTTGTAAACGCCCTGAACTTGCTCGCGTTCGGCGAGGTGGATGAAGCCTTCGGCCGCCAAGTCAGCGCTCTGAAAAAAACCGGCGGACATGGCCTTCAGCCAGTCCGCCATGGTTGCGATCCGGTAGATCATGGAAGCCCTTTGCCGGACCCGACCCGGTTCAGGCGAAGATCACTTCGCCGTCGGTCTTGGTCTTTTCGCGGAAGGCGGCGAGCAGCTTGGCCGTCACCGGTCCGGGCGTGCCGGTGCCGATCACGCGGCCGTCCACCTTGACCACCGGGATGATCTCGGCGGCGGTGCCGGTCAGGAACATCTCGTCGGCGTTGTAGATGTCGTAGCGCGTCAGGTTCGGCTCGGCGGACGTGATGCCGAGTTCCTTGGCGGCGTCCAGGACCGTGTTGCGGGTGATGCCGTAGAGCGCGCCGGCGCTGAGCGGCGGGGTGAACAGCTTGCCCTTCTGGACGATGAAGATGTTGTCCCCGGTGCATTCCGCGACGAAGCCCTCGGAATTAAGCATGATCGCCTCCTCGACGCCGGCGTTGTTGGCCTCGATGCGGGCGAGGATGTTGTTGAGGTAGTTCAGCGACTTGATCGCCGGGTTGACCGAGTTCACCAGCATCCGCGTGGTCGGCACGGTGACGATGGTGAGGCCTTCCTGGTAATACTTCTCAGGATACAGCTGGATGTTCGCGGCGATGATGATGATCGACGCCTTTGGGCAGCGGCGGGGGTCGAGGCCGAGGGTGCCCTTACCGCGGGTGACCAGCAGGCGGATGTAGCCGTCGCGCAGGCCGTTCTGGCGGCAGGTCTCGACGGTGGCGGCGATCATCTCCTCCTGCGTCATCGGGATGTCGAGCAGGATGGCCTTGGCGGACCAGTAGAGGCGCTCGATGTGTTCGCGCAGCTTGAACACCCGGTTGTGATACATGCGGATGCCCTCGAACACGCCGTCGCCGTAAAGCAGGCCGTGGTCGAAAACGCTGATCTTGGCACTCGCCTCGTCGTAGAACTGTCCGTCGATGTAAATCTTCATGCGCGAAGTCGGCGGAAGCTAGGGAGCGGGCCGGAGCGAGGCAAGCGGCGCGGTGAGGTTCCGGGATTTTCCGCGAAACAAGATTGATTACCGGGGCCCTCCCGTTAGTCCATCGGTGCGCAT
>JBIIUN010000373.1:0-5173 GCA_044339945.1 Kapaibacterium sp. (SeqCode) | reverse complement strand
CAAGCCGGCGACCTGTTCCGCACGCTCCAGGATTTGCGCAAGGCGTCCAGCAACCCGGAACTCGCCGGCTCGGCGATGCTCAATTCCCTGCGGGACCGCTTCAACACACTGCTCGACGGCGCCAAGGACCCCGCGCCGGTGCCGGCTTCGCTGGAAGCATGGGTGAAGATGGCCCAGGCCTTCCGCGCCCGCGACGCCGCCACGTTTAACGCCACGCTCGCCGCCTATCGCCAGAGCCTGGCGGCCAACCCCGCAGTGGCGACGGATCTGGGGAAGGCCGGCCGGGAGACGTTCTTCAACCGCCTGGCACCCTTCTACAACACGATGCCGCTCTACCTGATCGCCTTCCTGTTGGGCTGCTATCACTGGTTCAACTTCAGCGAATGGGCCCGGAAGACGTCTTTCTGGCTCATCGCCGTCGCGTTCGTGCTTCACACCGTGGGCCTGATCTTCCGCATGTGGCTGGAGGGGCGGCCGCCGGTCACGAACCTGTATTCCTCCGCGATTTTCATCGGCTGGGGCAGCGTCGGACTCGGGTTGCTGCTCGAACGGTTCTGGAAGAATGCCATCGGCCTGGTGGTGGGCAGTGCGCTGGGTTTTGTGACCCTGATCGTGGCGCACAACCTCGCCCTCGGCGGCGACACGCTCACGATGCTGGTGGCCGTGCTCGACACCAACTTCTGGCTCGCGACGCACGTCGTGATCGTGACCTTGGGTTACGCCTCCACCTACGTCGCGGGCTTCCTGGCGATCATCTACATCGTGCGCGGCACCTTCACCACGGGGTTGACCGAGGCCGTGGCGAAGTCCCTGGCGCGAATGGTCTACGGCATCGTTTGCTTCGCGACGCTGTTCAGCTTCGTCGGCACTGTTTTGGGTGGCATCTGGGCCGACCAGAGCTGGGGCCGTTTCTGGGGCTGGGATCCGAAGGAGAATGGCGCGCTCATCATCGTGCTGTGGAATGCCTTGATCCTGCACGCCCGCTGGGGTGGCTTGGTCCGGGAACGCGGCCTGATGAACCTCGCCATCGTTGGGAATATCGTGACTAGCTGGTCGTGGTTTGGAACCAACATGCTCGGCATCGGCCTGCACAGCTACGGCTTCACCAGCGGCGCCTTCATGTGGCTCGGTCTCTTCATCATCAGCCAACTTGTGTTGGTCGGGCTCGGACTCCTGCCCGAAACCATGTGGCGCAGCTCAATTCCCCGCTCGACGGCCAAGACCGGCAAACTCAAGGACAAGCCGGCGGCTGCCTGACGGCGAAACCCAGGAGCCGGGAGGCTTCCGCGCTTGCGAAGTAGCGTCTGTCGCCGCCGACACGGGGCCCCAAGCCACTGTGGCTGGCTACCAAGCTGCGCGATTGAGCTCCATCGACCTTGGGCTGGGGTTCGGCTCTGGGTCTCCGCAGACGAGAGTTCGATCGACGGCTTCGGGATGAAGTTTTCCGGAAATGGAGCACGCGGCGTGAATTTCACGCGACGGGACCAAAACTCACGCGCCGAACATCGGCGAATCCGAGGGAAATCCCCCTTTTGTGGGCAAATTCCGCGCTGGCATCGCCGGTGCTTGGCTGGAGAGTGGAAAGGCGTTGACACTTAAAGTGAGCGGTCACTAGTGTCGCGCCACTTAACTCCGTCACACACAAAAATACCTATGAACCGTCTCCGCAAACTGCGTTCCAGCGCCTTCACGCTGATCGAACTCCTGGTGGTGATCGCGATCATCGCGATTCTCGCCGGCATGCTCCTCCCGGCCCTCGCTAAGGCGAAGGCCAAGGCGCAGCGCATCAACTGCGTCAACAACCTCAAGAACATCGGTCTGGCCTTCCGGATCTTTGCCACCGACAACGAGGGCAAGTATCCGTGGCAGGTGGACCCGACCCAAGGCGGCATCACCCCGCCTGCGGCCAACGTCGCCGCCAACCTGACCAACAGCGCGACCTTCATTTTCTCCACGATTTCCAACGAGCTTTCCACTCCCAAGATCGTGGTTTGCCCTTCGGATGAACGTCCGACCTTGAGGACCAACAACTGGGCCTTCGTCGTCGCGAACAACGGAATGGCTGCGGCCGAAAAGCCTAAGGCCGTCAGCTACTTCATCGGTCTTTCCGCCAACGAAGAAACCCCGCAGAGCATCCTGTCGGGTGACCGGAACCTGACTAACGGCATCTACAATTTGGACTTCAAGACGGCGGCCGGCTATAACAAGACCCTCAAGGTCTTGGCCACTGACGCCAACAACAACGCCCGCTTGAATTGGGGTTACACCGACCGTATCCACCAGAACGCCGGCAACCTCCTCTTGGGTGACGGCAGCGTCCAGCAGGTGTCCAGCGGCCGCGCCCGTGAGCAAATCCGTGACGCCCTGCAGGCCAGCGGTGACTCGGAACTCTTGTTCCCTGGTCTCTGATCGGCTCAATTGGCTGATTCAATCTTCCAAAGGCACTGCTTCGGCAGTGCCTTTTTGCTTTTGACGTTCCCTTGCGCCGACCGAAACGAACGCTGGCGTTCGGCCGGCGCGCTGCCATCTTCCCGCTTTCGTTCCAATAATGCCTGCTACCGATACTTCTGTCGGCCGTCTGCGTAAGTGGCTGATTTCGCTCGTGCAATGGTTTGACGCCGACTACGGCGCCACCGACTTGGCGACCCTCCAAGGCAAACCGGACCGGGTGGAGTGGATCCGCTGCATCCCGTTCGTGGTTCTCCATGTGGGTTGCCTGGGGGTGTTGCTGACCGGGTGGAGCTGGTTTGCGGTCGGGGCCGCGATCTTCCTGTATTTCATCCGGATGTTCGCCGTAACGGGTTTTTACCATCGCTATTTCTCCCATCGCACCTTTTCGACCTCCCGGGCATGGCAGTTCGTGCTGGCCCTCTGGGGTGGGACCTGTGTGCAGCGCGGGGCGCTCTGGTGGGCCTACACCCACCGGCATCACCATCAGCATTCCGACGAGGAAGTGGACAAGCATTCGCCCCGTCAGCACGGCTTCCTGTGGGCACACATCGGCTGGATCACGAGCGCCAAGAATTTCCCGACCGACTACCGCAAGGTGAAGGACCTTTCCAAGTTCCCCGAACTCGTCTTCCTGAACCGCTTCGACGCGCTGGTGCCGCTGGTGTTTGCCGTCGCCCTGTTTGCCTTGGGCAAGGTGTTGCAAGCCTACGCGCCCAGCCTGGGCACCTCGGGTTGGCAGATGTTGGTCTGGGGCTTCTTCGTCAGCACCACCGCGCTGTTTCACGGGACCTCGTGCATCAATTCCATGGCGCACGTCTGGGGCAACAAGCGCTACGAAACCGGCGACGACAGCCGGAACAGTTTCCTCCTCTCGCTCATCACGCTGGGCGAAGGCTGGCACAACAACCACCACCGGCACATGGGCTGCGTGCGCCAGGGCTTCTACTGGTGGGAAATCGACATCACTTTTTACCTGCTGAAGCTGATGTCGTGGACCGGCCTGATCTGGGATTTGCGCCCGGTTCCCGTGGATGCCTACGACCCGGCGAAGCAACTTTCGGCGTCTCACTGAGGCGCCGCTGCTGATCATGGACGCGGTCGATTCCGCCCCAATTTGGCTGGTGGCACATACACGGCCCCGCTGCGAGAAAAAGGTCGCGGATTTCTGCGCCCGCGAAGGTCTGAAGGCCACCCTGCCGTTGTATCGGAGCGTCAAACGCTACCGGGGCAAGCAGTTGGTTTTCCTCAAGCCGCTTTTCCCCGGCTACGTCTTCGCGGAGCTGCCGCCCGGGCAGCGGTTGCCGCTCGCCCAGCACCAGCATGTGGCCAATCTGCTCGAACCGCCCGACCAGGCGGAGTTCGCCGCGCAACTGGGCGACATTCTCCGTGCGTTGGACAGCGAGGTGGAAATTCGGTTGGCGCCCGAAATCCAGCCGGGAACCCGGGTCCGGTTACGCTCGGGTCCGCTGCGTGGGGTCGAAGGCGTTGTGACCGACCGTCACGGCATGCTGGAGGTTCAGCTCCGCCTGGACTTCATCGGACAAGGGGCGGCGGTCCGGGTGGCGGCCGACGAATTGGAACCCATCTAGGGCGGCCGGCGGTGGAATTCCCGCTGTGTTCGCGCCCAAGGGCGGCTACCGTTCCCGGCACACCGTGGTGGCGTCTCTATCTCCCTGATGAAAATCGCCGTAATTGGATTGGGCTACGTTGGCTTGCCGCTGGCCCTGCATTTTGCCCGCTCCGGCGTCGAGGTCATCGGCCTCGACGTTGACCCGGTCAAGACCGCCGCCCTGCAAGCTGGCCAGAGCTACATCCGCCACATCCCGGCCGAAGCGGTCCGCGAGCAGGTTTCCGTCGGCCGGCTAACGGCCAGCACCGACTTTTCGCAGGTTGGCGAGGTCGAGGCGGTCATCATTTGTGTGCCCACCCCGCTGACGGTTCATCGGGAGCCCGATCTTTCCTACATCCTCAACACCGGTCGGACCATCGCGCCGCATCTGCGCCCGGGAACCTTGGTGGTCCTGGAATCCACCACCTATCCGGGAACGACCGATACCGAGTTGCGGAACGTCCTTGAGGCAGGCTCCGGACTCCGGGCCGGCGCTGACTTCGCGCTCGCCTTCTCCCCGGAACGCGAAGATCCCGGCAATCCCGACAGCCGGGTGGCCGAGATTCCCAAGGTCGTCGGCGGCTATACTCCGGCCTGCTTGGAGCGGGCCTGCGTGCTGTATGCCCGGGCCATCCGGACCGTGGTGCCCGTGTCCTCCTGCCGCGTCGCCGAGGCGACCAAGCTGCTCGAGAACATCTTCCGCTCGGTGAACATCGCCCTGGTGAACGAGCTGAAGATCGTCTACGGCGCTATGGGCATCGATGTCTGGGAGGTCATCAATGCCGCCAAGACCAAACCGTTTGGCTACATGCCGTTTTATCCGGGACCAGGCTTGGGCGGTCACTGCCTGCCGATTGATCCCTTCTACCTGGCTTGGAAGGCGCGTGAGTTCGGCCAGACCGCCCGGTTTGTCGAGTTGGCGGGGGAGGTGAACACCGCGATGCCGCTCCATGTTTTCCGCGTCGCCGCGGACGCCCTCAACGCGCGGCGGAAGCCCGTGAACGGCAGCCGGGTGCTGTTCGTTGGCCTGGCCTACAAACCCAACGTGGATGACCTGCGCGAATCCCCCACCTTCGCACTCTTCGATCTCTTCAAGGCGCACGGCGCCGAAGT
>JBIIUN010000035.1:0-17896 GCA_044339945.1 Kapaibacterium sp. (SeqCode) | reverse complement strand
CAGCGGCCCCATCCTCCCGCCGGGCTCACGCCCGGCAAGGATGACGGAAAGCAACATACAAGGGCAGGGGAGAGGGGTAGGCCATCACGCAAGGGCGCCACCTCTCCCCGGCCCTCTCCCCCATCGGATGGCGGAGAGGGAGTCCGCCCGTCCGGTGGGCACGCATTGGGACATTCCTGAACAGTGGGTGCTTGTCAGCGGATGATGCTTTTCCATGCTCACCCCATGAATCCCATCGCGACGGCCCGACGCCTGCGCCGCGACCAGACGGAGGAGGAACGTCAGCTTTGGCGGGAGCTGCGGGCGGGGCGTTTTGCCGGCTTCAAGTTCCGTCGCCAGCATCCGGTGGGCGACTTCTGCCTCGACTTCTACTGCCCGACGGCGCGCCTGTCGGTGGAACTGGACGGTTCCCAGCATGGTTTCCCGAAACAGCAACAACACGATGCCCGTCGCGCGGAATGTCTGGCTTCGGCAGGGATCGAAGAACTGCGTTTCTGGAACGGGCAATGGCACAGCAACCGCGACGGTGTTCTGCTGGAGATTTGGAATGCGCTCCACCGGCGCACCGGTTGCGTGCAAGTGGCCCGTAAGTTGGAGAACCACCGCTTCGTGGCGCCGGACCCCTCCAAGATCATTCCGCCACCGCCGGCAGCGTGAAATGCAGTGTGGTCGCGGATTGTTTGCTCCCTCTCCGACAACGGATGGGGGAGAGGGCTGGGGAGAGGTGCCGCTTGGTCACCCGGCCATTTGCCTGCCGCGCCCAACCTTCCTCGAATACTTTCGCCCCGGACTCCGTTTTTGACTTCGCGTGTGACGGGGACAGACTGCCGGCACGCTGGTCCCCATGTCATTGTTTCGCCCTGTTTTCCGCCGGTTGCTGGCCGGTTTCGGTTCCGTGTCGCTCGCCGTTTCGACGGTGTCCGGTGCGGCGCTGGACCCGGCCCACGCCGATTTCTTCGAGAGCAAGGTCCGGCCGCTCCTGGTGGATCATTGCTACGAGTGCCACAGCGCGAAGGCCGACAAGGCGAAGGGCGGCCTCCGGCTCGACACCCGGGCCGACACGTTGAAGGGCGGCGCCGCCGGCCCGCTGTGGGTCGCGGGCAAGCCGGACGAAAGTCTCCTTGTGCAGGCCGTGAAGGGCGTCGCGAAGGACCTGGAGCGCATGCCGCCGCAAAAGCAGGGCCCGGCGCTCAAGCCCGAACAGATCGCCGTGCTGGAGGGATGGGTGCGGCTCGGGGCGCCGGACCCGCGTTCGGACGCCGAGGGCAAGGCGCACGCGGACAAGTCGGCCAAACATTGGGCCTTCCAGCGCCCGGTGGCTCCGGCGGTCCCGGCGATCCGGGACGCAAAGTATCCGGTCCAGAACCCGGTGGACGCCTTCGTCGCCGAGAAGTTGGTCGCGAACGGCCTGCGCCCGGCGCCGTCCGCGGACCGTCGCACGCTGCTGCGGCGCGCGACGTTTGACCTGACGGGCCTGCCGCCGACGCCGGGGGAGATGCGGGACTTCCTGGCGGACCCTTCGCCGCGCGCCTTCGAGCAGGCCGTGGACCGGTTGCTGGCGTCGCCGCGTTACGGCGAACGCTGGGCGCGCCACTGGCTGGACATCGCGCGCTACGCCGATTCCAAGGGCTACGTGTTCGAGGAAGAGCGGCGCTATCCCTACGCCTACACCTACCGCGACTGGGTCGTGCAGTCGCTCAACGACGACCTGCCCTACGACCAGTTCCTCATCCAGCAGATCGCGGGCGACCAGTGCGCGACGCCCGACAATCCGCGGCCGCTGGCGGCGCAGGGTTTCCTCACGCTCGGCCGCCGGTTCCTGAACAACCAGAACGACATCATCGACGACCGGATCGACGTGGTGTTCCGCGGCACCATGGGCCTGACGGTCGCCTGCGCACGGTGCCACGACCACAAATACGACCCGATTCCCGCGGCCGACTACTATTCGCTCCACGGCGTCTTCGCCAGCAGCCGCGAGCCCGACGAGAAGCCGCTGCTGGGCCCGAACCCCAATCCGAAGCTCGCCGCCGAGTTCGAGGTGGAACGCACCAAACGCCGGCAGGAACTCGCCGATTTCCAGGCGGCCAAGGTGGCCCAGATCGCCCGGCAACTCCGCGGCAAGGTCGGCGACTACCTGCTCGGCTGGCACGACACGCGGGGTTTGGACGAGGAAGCGCGCGTGAAGCTCCTCCGGTCGCGTAGCCTGCCGCCGCACCTGGCGAACAAGTGGAACGGGAAGTTTGAGGCGTGGGCGAAGCAGCCCGACGCGATCATGGCGCCGTTCCTCGCGTTTCACGGGCTCGCGACGAATGACTTCGCCGCCCAGGCCGCGCCGCTCGCCCAAAGCATCGCCGGTGGTAAGCTGAAGGATGTGTCCGTGAACCCGCGTGTCGCGGCCCTCTTCGCCACGAATGCGCCTGCCTCGGTCGCCGAAGTGGCCGAGCGTTACACGGCGCTGTTCAAGACGGTGGACGCCGAGTGGCAGGCACTGCTGGACGCCGCCAAGGAAGCCAAGCAGACCGCGCCCACGGCGCTGGCGGCGGGTGAGTCCGAGGCGTTGCGGCAGTTCCTGTTCGCGGACGGTTCGCCCACGGTGGTCAACTGGGACGAAGCCTATTCGGCCGCGCCCACGCCGGATCAGCAGAAATTCCGCGCGCTGCGGCGCAAGGTGGACGAACTGGAAGCGACCCACCCGGGCGCGCCGCTGCGGGCGATGGCGCTGGTGGACAACGACACGCCCACCGAGCCGGTGATCTTCAAGCGCGGCAATCCGGGCAACCGCGGCGCTGCCGTCCGCCGGCAGTTTCTGGAAGTCGTCGCGGGCAAGGAGCGCCAGCCATTCGCGAAGGGCAGCGGCCGGCTGGAGCTGGCGCAGGCCATCGCGTCCCGGGACAACCCGCTCACCGCCCGGGTGCTGGTGAATCGCATTTGGGCCCAGCACTTCGGGACGCCGCTGGTCCGCACGCCGAGCGACTTCGGGGTGCGCAGCGAACCGCCGTCGCATCCGGAGTTGCTGGATCACCTCGCGGTCTGGTTCATGGACCACGGCTGGTCACTCAAGGAACTGCACCGCTACCTGCTGCTTTCGGCGACCTACCAGCGCGCCTCCGATCCCGGCGAACCGGCCGCTGCCCGCGCCGTCTTCGCCGCCGGCGAACAGCAGGATTCCGGCAATGCGCTGTTCTGGCGGATGAACCGCAAGCGGCACGACTTCGAGGCCCTCCGGGATAGTCTGTTGGCCGTGAGCGGCCGGTTTGACGGCACGTTGGGCGGCCAGCCGGTGGAGATGTTCGAGCGCGACGCATCCCCGCGACGGTCGCTCTACGGGTTCATCGACCGCCAGAACCTGCCTGGGGTCCTGCGCGTGTTCGACTTCGCGAGCCCCGATTCGACCTCGCCGATGCGCTTCCAGACGACCGTGCCGCAGCAGGCGCTCTTCATGCTCAACAGTCCGTTCATGGCCGAACGGGCGCGCGACTTCCTCACGCAGCCTGCGGTGACTTCCGCCCAAGGTTCGGAGGAAAAGATCCGGCGCCTGCACGAGCTGGCGTATCAGCGTCCGCCGACCCGCGAGGAACTGGCGCTGGGACGGCAATTCGTGGCCCAACCGGTGGCCGCGGAACCGGAGCCGGAGCCCGCCGCGGCGTGGAGTTACGGCACCGGCGAGGTGGGCGCCGATGGCCGGGTGAAGCACTGGCAGGCGCTGCCGAAGTTCATGAAGGACCAGTGGCAGTGGGATGAGAAACTGCCGGCCCCGAACGGCCAGTGGACGCTGCTCAGCGCGAAGGGCGGCCATCCCGGGGCCAACGCCGCCAATGCCGCGATCCGTCGGTGGACGGCGCCGGCGAGCGGGACGGTGAAGATCACCGGCAACGTCGAGCATCTTTCCGATCAAGGCGACGGCATCCGGGCACGGATCATATCCAGCCGCAGCGGCGAGGCCGGGTCCTGGGTGGTGCAAAACGGCAAGCAGTCCGGCGCCATCGCGGAGTTGGCCGTGCGGCAGGGCGACACGATTGATTTCGTCGTCGAGCCGCAAGCCGACGAAAACTCGGACGGGTTCAGTTGGACGCCCGCGGTCACGCTGGTGCGGGTGGACGCCGACGCCAAGTCCGTGGTGAACCGCCATTGGGAGGCGAAGCGGGACTTCCGCGGCAAACGCGAGTTCCTGCAGCCGTTGGACCCGTGGCAGCAGTATGCGCAGGTGCTGCTCAGCGCGAACGAGTTCGTGTTCGTGGACTGAGCCGGGCGTTGATCAGGGCGTTTGGCGCACGGACGCTTGGTAGGCTTCGTGCAATCGGCGGATCGCGGGCGACGAGCGCAGGGCCGCTCCGTCCAAGTGACTCACGGGAACAATCTCCAACGAGCTGAGCGTCAGGAAGACGCCTTCGGCCGCCCGCAAATCGTCCGGCGTGCCCGATTGTTCGGCGGCGGACAGCCCCAGTTCGGCCGCCAGTCGGAGCACCCACGCACGGGTCACGCCTGCCAGTGCGCCGTCCGTGACCGGCGGCGTGAACAGGCGAGCGTCCGCCAGCCAGAACACGTTGCCACTCGTGGCTTCGGCGACGTCACCGGCGGAGTTCAGCAGCAGGGCTTCGTCGGCTCCGAGGTCCTCTGCCTCGGCGCGGGCGAGGACGTGGAGCAGCTTGCTGGCGGACTTCACCGCGGTGATCGGATCGTGGGCGGGCAACCGCAGCGAGGCGGTGACCAGCTTCCAGGTGACGGGCTTCGCCGGGTCATTGGGCGTCACCGGATGTTGGGACAGGATGACCGTGGGGGAATCCGCCCCGCGCGGCGAATACCCGCGCCGGCCGACGCCGCGGGAGACGTGCAACCGCAGCAACGAGTCGGGCATGGCATTGCGCGCGAGCAGTTCGGTGGCGGCCGCGGAAAGTTCGGCGTCGCCGTAGGGCAGGCGCAGGCGAAGCAAGGCGGCCCCGGCGTGCAGGCGGGCGAGGTGTTCGGCCCACAGGAACGGCCGATTGCCGTAAACCCGGACCGTTTCAAACAGGCCGTCGCCGTAGAGAAACGAGCGGTCGAAGATGGAGACGCGGGCTTCGTCGGCGGGCAGGAACGTGCCGTTCAGCCAGACCTTCAGGGACTGAGTTTCGGTCGGCATGGGCTTCACTCCACCGAATTGGGCTCGGGCCGGGCGTTCACCGACGGTGGGCGGACCCGGCCGTCGGGTTCCAGCGCCGCCAGCAGCCCACCCGCTTTGGCCAGGGTTTCCTCGTATTCCGCCGCGGGCACTGAATCCGCGACGATGCCGGCGCCGACGTGGAACCACGCGTGGCCATCCTTCACCAGCGCGGTCCGGATGGTGATGCTGAGCTGGCTCTCGCGGTTGAAGCCGAGGTAGCCGTGGCAGCCGCAATAGGGTCCGCGGGCGACCGGTTCCAGTTCGTCGATGATTTCCATCGCCCGGATCTTGGGCGCGCCGGTAATGCTGCCGCCGGGAAAGCAGGCCGCCAGGGCGTCGAGATGCGTGACTCCGGACCAGAGCCTGCCCTCGACGGTGGAGACGAGGTGATGCACCTGGGCGAAGCGTTCCAGCCGCATCAGGTCCGGCACCCGCACCGAGCCGAATTCGCAGACCCGTCCGAGGTCATTCCGCAGCAGGTCGGTGATCATCAGGAGCTCGGCGTTTTCCTTCTCGCTGCGCTGGAGCTCGAAGGCGAGCTGGGCGTCGCGCACCGGATCGGCAGCCCGCGGGCGGGTGCCCTTGATCGGCCGGGTGATGATGTGCTGGCCCGACAGGCGGAGGAACAGCTCCGGCGACGACGAGACGAGCTGGAAGTCGCCGCAGTCGAAGTAGGCGGCAAACGGCGCGGCGGAACGCTCGGTCAGCCGGCCAAAGAAATCCCAGCCGGAGAACGGGCACGGGGCGCCGAGCCGTTGCGCGAGGTTAACCTGATAAATGTCGCCGGCACGGATGTAGCGTTGGGCGCGTTCGACCGCGGCGAGGAACTCCGGCCGGGGCAGGGAAGTGGCCAATGCCCAAGGCCCAACATCCAACGGAGTGGACGCTGCGGCGTCGTTTCGCCCATCGCCGTCCGCCGCCTGCAATTGCTCCTGCCACCACCCGAGCTGTTCCCGGGCCCGCGCGTCATTCCGGGTGCCCTCCGCGTCGAGGCCGGTGGCGACGATCCAGGCCTTGCCGAGCTGATGGTCGAAGACGACGAGGCTGGCGTAGAAGCCCAGATGGCAGTCCGGCAGTTCCAGGTCGTTGACCGCCCGGCGCGTCAGCCGGGGTTCGACGAACTGCTTCAGGTCGTAACCCCAGTAGCCGAAACAGCCGCCCAGCGGAAACGGCACGTCCACCTCGTCCGGCAACTCGAAGCGCGCGAGCAGCGGGGCGAGGTGCTGCCACGGATTGCCGAACTGGGCCTCGGTCCGGCCGTCGGCGAAGCGGGTTTCGCAGGCCGAGCCGAACGAGCGGAAGACGAGCAGTGGCCGCGCGGCGACGAACGAATAGCGGGCGCTCGGCACGTCGAAGGTGCCGGTGCGCAGGAGCACCAGCCCGGATTCCCGGCGCAACCGGGCGGCCAGCGAATCGGGCGAGTGCTGGGTGCCGAACTCTTCGACGAGGACCCGCATCTGTGACGGCGAAGCTGGCGAGGCCCCGGGCGCCGTCAACTGCGGAGGCGGGGGCGGCATTTCGGCCCCGAAACTATTTTCTAAGAAATCCCCGGCTCCCGTGTCGTAGTCGGTGGGCGACGCATCGGCGCCGCCCCGACACCGATGAAACACCGACAACGATGACCTTCGCCTGACGCCCGTGGTCTGCCCCGCACCCGCCAACGCCAAGCCCGCGCCGTTCGAGACGATCGAGGAGCTGTTTGCCGCCCTCGAGTCTCCGCTGCTCGCCTACGCGTTGCGGTTGGTGGGCGAACGCGGACCGGCCGAAGACATCACCCAGGAAGCCTTCATGAGATTGCACGCCCAGTTTGCCGAAGTCCGCGAGCCGCGCCGCTGGCTTTACCGCACCGTGCACAACCTCGCCCTCAACCACCGCCGCGACGCGGAGAAGATCGTGCCCTTCCAGCCGGCCGCCGAAGACACTCCGAACCCCGCCACCGACGGCCCTGATCCGGCGCCGCTGCCCGACGAACAGATCATCCGGTGGGAAGGCATCGGTTTGGTCCGCCTGAGCCTCGCCGCCTTGGACGACCGCAGCCGTGAAGTTGTCCGGCTCAAATACGCCGAAGACCTTTCCTACCGCGAGATCGCGGAGCGCACCGGCTTGGAATCCGGCCACGTCGGCTACTTGCTGCATCACGCCCTGAAAGCCCTCGCCGCGGAACTCACCCGCACCGGACTCGTGCCATGAATCCCGAATCTTCCCAACCTTCACCCGACGACCGCGAGGCGCGTCTGACCGCGCTCCTGCTGGGCGAACTGCCCGTCGCCGAGGCCGAGTCCCTGCGCGCCGAGATCGCCGCCGACGCCGAGTTGGCCAAGGTGTTCCGCCGCCTGAGCCTTGCCCACGAGCTTACCCGGGAAACCGTCCGTTCGCCGGAACCCAAGGAACTGAGCAAGCCGGAACCGCTCCAGTTGTCTGCCGAACGCCGCGCGGCGTTGCTCGCCAAATTCAAGACGCCGCCCGCCAAGGTGGTGCCGCTGCCGGCAGCCGCACGGAAAGCCTGGGCCGACCGGCGCGAGCTGCTGGCCCTCGCGGCCATGCTGGTGGCGGTGGTCACGAGCGCCGGGTTGCTTCTGCCGTCACTGGCGAAGGCGAAGAGCAAGGCCCAGCGGGTTTCAGCGGAGCATCTCTTGGCGAAGAGAGCCGAGTTTGAAACCCAATCGGAGCGTGAAGAACTGTCGGATGCGCCGGCCAAAGCGGCTGCATCTCCCGCTGCCCAGACCATGACCTTGGGCGAGCCGTCTCTGGCCAGTCGCTCCGGCCTTGTCCCGGCGGAGAAGCGGAGCTTGGCGGAAGCCAAAGCCGCGGAGGAAGCGAGGGGAGATATGGTCGCGGCAAACGACACCAGCGTCGCCTTCGCGGTCGAAGCAAAGGGGCTGGCCGTTGCTTCGGCGGCGCTGGCGGGCGGAGCGGGTGGTCGCGCCGGCGGTCAAGATGTCTACAACTGGGCGCTCAACGGTGTCGCCCCCAACGCCAGCGATTCGAAGGTGGAACCTGCCGACAAGGCCCATCCTGGCAATGGCCGGGCCAGCGATGATTTCGGCCGGGACCGCGATTACGCCGACACTTCGGCGGCACCCGCCGGCGTGGTGGCGAACCAGTTCTTCGGCGAAGTGCCCGCATTGCGGGGCCAGGGAATCGGGGCCGGTGGCGGGCTGCGGGAGCTCGACCAAGTTGTGGCCGCGGGCGTCGCCACCGAAGACTCGGTTCGGCGTTCCATTGCCGCGGTGGGCAACACCGCTGGTGGGTTCGCCGGCGGTCGCGGATTGTCCGCGGAGAGCGTTGGCGCGAAGGAGTCCGCGGTTGCAGAGGTGGATCGACTTGCCGTCGCGCAGACGTCGGATTCCGTGCGCCTCCGGGTCCCGGTTTTGGCTGAGGCGCAGCCGTCACGGCCGACGCTCAGTTCCTTGGCCGCGACCGAGGTCCTGGAACGCCAGGCGAGCAGTCCGCTGAGCGACGTGGCGGCGGTTCAGCTTTTTGATGCTCCGTCTCCAGCCGGACCGCTGGCGACGGCGGAAACCATCGTTTCCCCAGGCGTGATCAATGGGCCGGTCCTTGGTTCCTCCCTTCGCGGTCTGAGTGACGAAGTTGTGGCCGAGCGGCGCGAAGCCCGGCTGGAACAGCGCGTGAACCTGCGCCGGGATTTGGCGGAGGGGGCGATGAAACCCGTCGGCGGGGCTGACCGGCCCGGTCAGCCGTCGGTGTTGGCCAGCCAGACGACTCAGCTCGCGTTCGTCGTGCCGCCGCCGACGGATTCGTCCATGGCACAGAACGAGGTCGCCCGCCAACAGGTTGCCCTGGAAAGCCGGAAGGGATCGGCCACGGTGGAACGCTTCGCCAAGGCCACGGCCGACGACGGGTCCAAGAACCGTTTGGAGCTTGGGCGTGACGGGCGGTTGGCCGACCTCGAAGTGGGCCAGGCCGTGGCCGCCGCCGGGAAGCCAGCCACGACGCTGGGCTACTTCACGGAGACGGCGAAGTATTCCGCACAGCCGGTGCTGGGTGATGTGCAGGTGTTGGGACGGATGTTTAGGGGCGTGGAAGCGAAGGAGCGCGTGGCGGACCCGAAGTGGATCGGGGTCCTTGAAAAAGATGGTGATCGCCCTCTCCCCAAGCTCGCCCTCGGCGCGCCCGAACCGCAGGCGGAAGTAGCCACGGCCGACAACGCCTTCTCCACCTTCTCGCTGAACGTCAGCGACGTCTCGTTCAAGCTCGCCGCCGCCGCGTTGGAGAAGGGCCAGATGCCCGAGCCGGCGACCGTCCGCACCGAGGAGTTCATCAACGCCTTCGACTATCGCGATCCCGAGCCGGCTGGGGCCGCGCCCATCGCCTTCGCCTGGGAACGCGCCCGTTATCCCTTCGCCCACGACCGCGACCTCGTCCGCTTCTCCGTGAAGACCGCCGCCAGCGGACGTCAACCCGGCCGCCCGCTGAACCTCGTGCTGCTGCTCGACAACTCCGGCTCGATGGAACGCGCCGACCGCGTCCGCATCCGCCAGGAATGCCTGCGTGTGCTGGCCGGCCAGCTTCAGCCGCAGGACCGCGTGAGTGTGGTCGCCTTTGCCCGCACGCCGCGTCTGTGGGTAGACGGCCTCGCCGGCGCCCAGGCCGCGGAATTGCCCGGGCGCGTCGGCGAACTCACGCCCGACGGCGGCACGAATCTGGAGGAAGCGCTGCGCACGGCTTACCAAACGGCCGCCCGGCACTTCGCCGCGAACGGCGTGAACCGCGTGGTGTTGCTCACCGACGGCGCGGCGAACCTCGGCGACGTTCAGCCCGATTCGCTGCGCCGGCAGGTGGAGACGAACCGGAAGCAAGGCATTGCGCTCGACTGCTTCGGCATCGGCTGGGAGGGCCTGAACGACGAGTTGCTCGAAAGTCTCTCGCGCAACGGCGACGGCCGCTACGGGTTCGTGAACACGCCTGAGGCCGCCCAGAGCGAGTTCGCCGCGCAACTGGTCGGCGCGCTCCAGATCGCCGCATCCGACGTGAAGGTGCAGGTCGAATGGAACCCCCGGCGCGTCACCGCCTACCGCCAGCTCGGCTACGCGAAGCATCAGCTCACGAAGGAGCAGTTCCGGGACAACACGGTGGACGCCGCCGAGATCGGCGCGGCCGAGGCGGGCAATGCGCTCTACACCGTGCAGGTGAATCCGGCCGGCGACGGTCCGCTCGGCACGGTGCGCGTGCGCTTCAAGGTGCCGGGCACCGGCGATTACCGCGAACACGAGTGGCCGCTGATCTACGACGGCACGGCGCGTCCGCTGGACCAGGCCGGTCCCGCGCTGCGGCTCGCGGGCGGTGCGTCGGCCTTCAGCGAATGGCTCGTGTCGAGCCCGTGGGCCGCCGAGGTCACGCCCGACCGCCTGCTCGGCCTGCTGGCCAGCGTGACGGACATCTACGCCGCCGACCCGCGCCCGAAGCAGTTCGAACAGATGCTGCGTCAGGCGAAGAGCGTGAGCGGGAAGTGAGCGGCGGGATGAGTGAGGAGTCTTTCAGAGGGAATCTTAAGTTATGCGAAATGAACCTGTGTGGGGCGGTGTCGAAGACGAGCGCGTTGGTGTCGCCATGAAGCGCCGTGACAGTCTCCCTCTCCCCAAGGGAGAGGGCCGGGGTGAGGGGAAACGAGCGCTGGCTGTCTTACGCGCGCCGACCATTCCCAGACCCGCCCTTCGGTGCCCGTTCGTCCAGAGCATTCCAGATCATGTCCTGAATGCCGCGAGCGTTCTTTCGGAGGTCCGCATTCCAGAAGCGCAGCACCCTGATTCCCTTGCGTTCCAACTCAGCATCCCGCGCGGCATCCCTCTCCCTCTGCTCTGGAAACCCGTGACCGGAACCGTCGAGTTCAATGTTCAGCCAAGCCTCCAAACAAAAGAAATCCAGCACATGATCTCCAAACGGATGCTGTCGCCGAAACTTGTAGGCTGCGAAACGGCGGCCACGCAACCAACGCCACATGAGGTGCTCCGCCCAAGTTTCCCGCTGACGCAGGGAACGTGCACTCCGGGTGAGGTGCGGAGGTGTCATGGCGGGAAGTGGAACCGACGCCGTGTGGATGGTCAAACCGGAGGTGCGTATCCGGTGTTGCGCCGCGGTGATGGAGCATTCGGTTTGGCGATTCCGTTCGACGCCCGCTTTCCCCTCACCCCGGCCCTCTCCCTTGGGGAGAGGGAGTCGGTAGCGGAGCCCGAAGGAACTTCTCAACCAAAGGTCTCCGCCTCTGTCTTGCTCCGTTCAAGGAGTGGGTGTCGGAAAGCCGATACGGGCAATCTCGCAACTGGGCGGCGAACCATTCCCCCTCTCCCCGAGGGAGAGGGCCGGGGTGAGGGGAAACCGCGCGTAGCCGAACACCGCCCCGCAATGCGCTTCAACCTGTCCGGGTTGTTTGCAGCGTTGTTCACCTTCCTGTTCGCACTCCTTCCCGCGCACGCCGCTACTGCGGAGCTCAAGGATCTCTCCTTCAACGGCGGCGTCCAGGACGGCAAGGCGCGGCTTGTGATTGAGGCGTTGCTGGCCGGGGCCGGGCTGGGGCCGGACAAGGCGCTGTTCTCCACGGCCACCGAGCAGGCTATCACCGTCGGGCCGGACAAGGTCAGCCACGTCATCCGCGCGAAGGTCGATGTGCTCCAAGGTGAACCGGCTGAACTGCCCTTCACGCTTGGCGGCGACGGCGAGATTCGCAGTGTGACGGGCGAAGGCGTCCTCGACTGGGCCGTGCGGCAGGGCACGAACGGTGCCCGCACGTTGGTCATCCGGCCGCGCAAGGCCGACAAGCCGCCGACCGGCTTCAACCTCACCATCACCGCCGACCACGAGGTCCGGGACTGGAACCAACCGCTCTCGCTCCTGACGCTGACTACCACGCCCGCCGTGCTGTCGTCCGGTTACCTGCGGCTCGACGCGGCGCCCGGCCTCGACCTCCAGCCGACCAACACCGTGGGGCTCGCTCCCGTGCCGCTGAAGTTCCTGCCCGAAGGTCTCCGCACGGAATCCAAAGCCGACGCGCCTGAGCCGCTCGGCTTCCGGTTTCAGGGCAGCGCCTACGCGTTGCCGCTGGTGGTCGCCGGCGGCGATCCCGACAGCACCCGGGTCGTGCTGCGGGGCTTCGCGCTCGAAGGCCAGCTCGGCGGCGAGGAGGCCGCCTTCACGCTGGCCGCCACCGCGCAGGTGAAGAACCCGCGCGGCGGCACGCTGGCGCTGTTGTCCGGCGCGGTCGCGTTGGCTGATCTCGAGCGTAATCTCGATGTGCGCCTCCGGTTCCGCGACGACCGTTTCGAGCTCGTCTTCGACCGTCCCGGCACCTTCCCGCTGCGCCTGAAGTTCCATGCCGCCGTCCGGCAGAACGCCGGCTGGCGCGCGGTGGACTTCCGGCTCGCGCCCGGCGTGCTTTCGCCCGTGACGCTGCGCGGGCTGGCCGCCGACACGCAGTTCGAGTTTGCCGGCGCGGCGCGGCCCGAACGCGAGGGTGACGCCTTCCGCAGCTTCCTTCCGCCCGACGGCACGGTGAAGCTCGGCTGGAAGGAGGCGCGTCCCGAGGCTGAGGGCCGGCTCTTCTACGCGGCCGAAATGAAGGCGCAGATCAGCGTGAGCCCGGGCCTCATGCGCCAGGTGGCGCTCGTCGAAGGCCGGGTGATGCAGGGTGAACTCAGCCGACTGGAACTCGTTGTCCGCGGCGCGGGCAATGTCACGGCGGTGCAGGGTGCCGACCTGCTTTCGTGGAAGGTGGAGCCCGCCGCGGCGAACGGCGAACGACGGCTGGTGGTGCAGTTCAACCGGCCGCAGAAGGACGCCTTCGCGCTCCAGGTGCAGATGCAGTCCGAGCTGGGGGCGTTTCCGCAGGCGGTGGACTCGATGCAGCTCCGGCCCGATGGCGCGACGCGGTTCGCAGGCCATGTGCGGGTGGTCAACGAGGGCGCGGTCCGGCTTGAGGTCGTGCAGGCGAGCGGCCTGTCGCAGATTTCGCCGGAGCAGTTTCCCGAATCCGACGCCACCAAGGCGCTGTTCGGGAATCCGGCCGGCTCGCGTTTCGCCTTCCGCTTTTCCAGTGCGGACTTCGCGCTGCGGATCAACGCCGACAACGTCCTGCCCGAGGTCGGCGTCTCGCAGGTTCTCGCGTATCACCTCGGTGAGACCGAGCTCGCGGTGGACGCGGAGTTCGAGTTGGACATCCGCGAGGCGCCTCTGCGTGAAGTCCTCCTCCGCGTGCCGCGGGGTTTCGTCGTGGCGCGGCTCAATGCGGCCGGCATGAACGACTACTTCCTGCGCGACCTGCCGGACACCATCGACGCCGAATTGCGCGTCGTCTATGGCCAGCCCGTGGGCGACCGCCAGGTGATCCAGCTTCGGCTCGAACGCAACGCGGCGTTGGGCGAAACCAACTGGGCGTTGCCGCGTGTCGAGGTGCTCCGGGCGAAGTCAACCCGCGGCCACGTCGCCGTGTCGGCCGACGCCGGCTTCCGCCTTACGCCCGAACGCACGCAGGCGCTCACCGACATCGCGACCGCCTTTTTCCCGCGAAAGGTCAGCGGCATCCAGGCCGCGTTCCGGCTGACCGATCCCACGTGGTCCGCCGCGCTGCGCGTCGAGCGGCTGCCGCAGTCCGTGCAGGCCGACGTGTTCCACCTGTTCTCCATCGGCGAAGGCATCGCCTACGGCAGCAGCACGATGAACTTCTTCGTCGCCGGCGCGCCGGTGTCGTCGTTCCTCGTCGCGCTGTCGGACGAGTATTTCAACGTGGAGTTCACCGGGAAGGACGTGCGCAACAACTGGCAGCGCACCACCAACGGTTACCTCGTCACCCTGAACACGCCGGTGGCCGGCGCCTACACGCTGCTCGCGACCTACGAGCGACCGTTCAAGCCGCAGGGCGAAACGCTGACCTTCACCGGTGCTCGGCCGGTGGATGCCCAGTCCGAACAGGGACACACGCTGGTGGTCAGTGCGTATCAGTTCCAGGTCACGCCCGCGAACGTGTCGGCGGGCCTGCTGGAACTGGAGACCGCCGAAGTGCCTGCGGAATACCGCCTGTTCTTCGACGCTCCGATCCTCAAGGCCTACCGCTACTCCGCGCGGCCGTTCAACCTCCAGCTTGCGCTCAGCCCGCTGGCCCAGGCCGGCACGCTGAGCCTGGTCGTGGACCGCGCGGCGCTCACCACGCGCATCTCCCAGGACGGCGAGGTCATCACCGACGCGCAGTATTTCGTGAAGAACCGTGGCAACCCGCACCTGCGCCTGAGCCTGCCGCCGGGCACCACGCTGTGGTCAGCCACGGTGAACGGCGCGACCGTCGTGCCGGTGAAGGACGGCGACGCGAACCTGATTCCGCTGCCGCAGAAGGCCGATCCGAACACCGTGCAGCGGCTCGACCTGAAGCTGGCTTCAAAGTCCGCCAACGCCGCCCGCGTGCTGGCTGCCGCGCCCATCGTGGCCGCGCCGGTCATGCTCGCGGAATGGCGGCTCGAACCCGACACGGGCCGTCGTCTGACGTATCGCCGCGGCTCGCTCGCGCCGGCGAATGGCGTGCCGGACATCTCGGGCTTTGCTGGCCTTGCCCGCCGGCTGCGTGATGGCCAGGCGGTGTTCAGCCTCGGGTTTGCGCTCGCGCTGACGGCCGGGGCGGTGGCGGCGTGGCGCTGGGCGGCCAGGGAAGGCGCGCATCGCTTCGGGGTGCGGCACCTGGGCGGAGCGGTCGTCGGCTGCCTCGCGCTGGTGCTGGCGGTGGTGGCGTGGTTGCAGTTCGCGGAACGTCTGGGCGGCTCGTCGGAATTTCCTCGCGGAATCCACTTCCTTGCGCCGGTCCAGCAATCCGGCAGCGCCCTCACGGTGGAAGTGGGCAATAATCCGGAATCCTACGGGACCGGCTTCTCGGTGCTGTCGGCCTGGCCGGCGGTGCTGGCCCTGGGCGTGTGGATGTGGGCTTGGTTGCGCGAACCGGGCTTCGTCCGCCACGCCGGTTCGGCGTTCGGTTGGACGTTGCTCGCGTGGGCGGCGTTGCGGCAGCCGAATGGTGAACGTCTGGGCTTCCTCGTGGTGCTCGCGTTCCTGCTGCTCAAGGTGATCGTCCCGGCGCTCCGGGCCTTGACCCAGGTTCCGCGGAAGCCGGCTTTGCCACCCTCGGCGCCGGCCGCACCTGCCGCCGCGTTGTTGGTGGGTTCGCTGCTGTGGTTCAGTGACGTGGGAACTTCGCCGGCTTCCGCGCAATCCGTGGCTCTGGCGACCAAGGAACCGGCCCTGGCCGAATCCGTGGTGCAGGATATCCGTGTCGAGGAGCGTTTCGCGTTAGCGACCGCCAAGATCCGCTGGCACGCGCAGAAGGACCAGACGCTGCCGCTGCTGTTCGAGCCGGCCGTGCTAACGCGCATCCAATATCCGACCAACGCGCTGCGGTTGGCCCGCACCGGCGCCGGCGCCAAGGCCGGCCAGCAGTTGCTTGCGCTTCAGGCCGGCACGTTCGACCTCGAACTGACCTACCAGCTCCAGATCGGCGCGCGGGACGGGAATCCCGGCTTCGTGTTGCCCACGCAGCTCGGGCTCGTGAACCGACTCAAGCTGACGCTCGCCGGGCTGGAGGTGGAGGTGAGTTCGCCCAGCGCGGTTTCCGTGCGGCGCGAAACCGGCGCAACGAACACGACGGTCGCCAGCCTCGTGCTCGCGCCGGCGGCCGAGACGTGGATTGGCTGGAAGCCGCGCAGCCGCGACGTGAAGCGCGAGGCGGCGGTCTTCTACGCCGACCTGACGCAGCTTTACGTGCCCGCGGCCGGCGTGATCGAGGGCGTTCACCTCGCGCAGATCCGGCCCGCCCAGGGCGAACTGGGCGAGGTGGTCTTCGAGGTGCCGGCGGGCTCGACCGTCACCGACGTCCTGACTCCGGTTCCGGCCGGCGAGCAGAACAAGCTCGGGTTCATTCCCAACCTGGTTTCGCTCTGGCGCTTCGATCCCGACACGCGACGGCTGCGGGTCACGCTGTCCGTGCCGCAGTCGCGGCCGTTCACGCTGGTCGTCCGTTCGCAGATCGCGACCGGGCCGCTGCCGGTCGAACAGGCCGCGGGACTGCTCAGCGTCGTGGGCGCGGCGGGGCAGGTCGGTTCCATCGGCGTGGCCACCGGCAACGAGGTGCAGCTCGACACCGTGACGGCGGAAGGTTTCACCGCCCTGAACCTCGAGGACTTTCCCGGCGGCGTGCTGGATCCGCTGCGGAACCAGATCGCCGGGCTCACGTTGCGACGGGCGTTCCGGCAGGGCGACGCGAAGGGCGCGATTTCGCTCAAGGCGTCGGCGGTCGAGCCCGACGTGCGCGTCGAGACGCAGGAGACGCTGTCGCTGAGCGAGGACCGCACGCTGCTGGCGGTGAACGCCGGGGTAACGGTGACGCGCGCGGGCATTTTCCGACTGAGTTTCGTCCTGCCCGCCGGGCTCGACGTGGAGACGATCAGCGGCGCGGCGCTGAGCCATTGGACCGAACTGCGCGGCAATGACGGCCGCATCATCACGCTCCATCTCAAGGGCAAGACCGAGGGCCAGCAGCAGTTCCAAGTGAGCCTCGCCGGGCCGGGCGTTCGCGCGACCAATGGTTACGCGGTGCCGCGGCTCACCTTCCGCGAGGCGGCCAAGCAGCGCGGGCAACTGGTGATCGTGCCGGAACAGGGCATGCGCTTCCAGGTGGGCGCCCGCGACGGCGTGACGCAGCTCGATCCCGAGAAGGCCGGCATCCGGCAGAAGGGCGTGCTCGCGTTCCGGCTGCTGCAACCGCAGTGGTCGCTCGCGCTGGGCCTGGAGCAGGTGGACGCGTGGGTGCAGGTCACGGGACTCCAGCACGTCACGGTCGGCGAGGCCCAGCTCAAGGTGCTCGCCAACCTGCAATACCAGATCGAGAACACCGGCCTGAAGTCGCTGCGCGTGCGCGTGCCGACGAACGCCGAGGGCGTGCGGTTCCGCGGCGACCAGGTGGCGGACTTCGTGGCGGTGGCCGGGTCGGTGACGAACGGCACCCAGCTCTGGGACGTGAAGCTGCATCGCCGGATCATCGGGCGGCAGATGCTCCAGGTGACCTGGCAGACGACGCTCGCCAATGCCGCTACCAACGCGGCAGTGCAGGGCGTGCTGGCGGCCGACGCGAACCTGCAGCGCGGCTTCGTGACCGTGCAATCCGGCGGCCGGCTCCAGGTGCGGGCCGCGGCGCCTGCCGCGGCGCTGCAACCCGCCGAATGGCAGGGCATTCCCCGGGCACTCCTGCAGGATCTGGCGAACGCCTCCGCGAGCTTCACCTACCGCGTGGTGGAGCCGGCCTTCACTCTTCCGCTCACGCTCGACCGCCACGAGGCGACCAAGCTGCTCCCCGCCCGCGTCAACAGCGTCACCCTCACGTCGGTCATCTCCGACGAGGGCGTGATGCTTACGCAGGCGCGGGTGGAGCTGATTCCCGGCGACAAACGCCTGCTCAGCCTCGGGCTGCCGGCGGGCGCCGAATTCTGGTTCGCCTTCGTGAACCAAAACGGCGTGTGGCCGTGGCGCGGCACCAACCAGATTCTCCTGCCGCTGGAGCAACAGTCCAAGTCGGACCAGGCCACGACCGTCGAGGTGTTCTACTCCAGCCGGATCGGACAGGCCGGCAGCCGGAAGCTCGATCTCGCGCTGCACGGACCGAAGTTCGACCTGCCGCTCGAAAACATCACCTGGCAGGTCTATCTCAACGAGAAGTGGCAGCTCGCCGACTGGTCCGGCTCGCTCCAGTTGCAGGACCAGGGCTTCGAA
>JBIIUN010000372.1:0-5210 GCA_044339945.1 Kapaibacterium sp. (SeqCode) | reverse complement strand
CGAGCGGATCAGCTTCCAAAACGAGGGCAAGGCGGGAGAGATCTACGCCTTGGCCGGCGCCCATTGCTTTGCGGAACGGGCGCTGCCGTCGTCGGTTTCGCTGGTCGAGTCCGTGATCCAGCCCGGAACCGACGGGGACACGAGCTGGGGCCCCGGACTGGGCCTCGTGTTTCCGGGCCGCGTGGTGGAGGTGAATCTCCGACCGGGTGACCGCGGCGTGCACGGCCATTTTGAACTGCGCGACCAAGGCGGGGAACGGTTGGCGCGCGTGCCGGACTTTACGGCTGCCGATGGCGGATTGGACCTGGCTCGGGCGTATCGTCTCCGTGTGCGGCTGGATGCCGGCGCGATTGTTTGGGATGTCGCCGACGCCGCCCAAGAGCCGGCGCGCTTCCAACGCCTGTTCGAAGTTCCCCTAGGCAACGTTCCCCCGACATCGGTCCGCCTCGGCAAAACGGATCGTGTGGGTGGCACCGGTGATGAAATTGCTGCCGGGGCGGAATGGCGGCGTTGCCGGGTTGGCCCCGTGCGCGTGTTCGGGAAGTTTGATCCGGCCCTGGCGCAGAAGGAACTGGGGCTCCGGCCGAAGGACATCCGCGTCTCGGTCCATTACGAGCTCTACGATGGCCTGCCGGGGTATTCGAAGTGGCTCACCGTCTCGAACGGCACCGACAAGACGGTGCGCGTGGACCGATTCTCCAGCGAGGTGCTGGCGGTGGTGGAACGCACCGCGGAGGTGGACGAACTCAGCGACGGCCGCACGCCCCCGAATCTGCACGTCGAGACCGACATGGCCTTCGGCGGCATGATGGCGGCCGGCGCGAACCGCCGTTCCTTCCGTTGGCTGGCCGACCCCGATTTCCACACGCAGGTGAACTACGAGAAGAAGACGCCCTGCCTGCTGGACGTCGGTCCCGACCTCGGGCCGGCGCAGGACGTCGCGCCGGGCGGCACGTTCGAATCGTTCCGCGCCTGGGTGCTGCCGTTCGACAACCAGGACCGCGAACGCAGCGGCCTGGCACTGCGCCGGCTGTATCGGGTCATCGCGCCGTGGGTGACGGAGAACCCGCTGATGATGCACGTCGTGTCGTCCAACGGGCAGACGGTCACCAACGCGATTGACCAGTGCGCGGCGGTCGGCTTCGAGCTGCTGATCCTGAGCTTCGGCAGCGGTTTCGACATGGAAAACGAAAAGCCGGCGACGCTGGAGCGGGCCCAAAGCTGGGCCGCCCATGCAAAGAGCAGGGGCATTGAGATCGGCAGCTACTCGTTGCTCGCCTCGCGCAGCGTGGGCGGCGGCAACGACGTGGTGATGCCGCCCGGACAGAAGCCGGCCTTCGGCAACTCCCCCTGCCTGCTCAGCCAGTGGGGCACGAATTATTTCCGCCGACTTTACGAGTTCCATCGCAAGAGCGGCTTCACGCTGCTGGAGCACGACGGCTCGTATCCGGGCGACGTCTGCGCCGCCACCAACCATCCGGGGCACCACGGTCTGGCCGACTCGCGCTGGAACCAGTGGCGCGAGATCGCCGGCTTCTACCAGTGGTGCCGGGCGCAGGGCTTCTACCTGAACGTGCCGGATCACTATTTCCTCTCCGGCTCGACCAAGACCGGCATGGGTTACCGCGAGGTGAACTGGTCACTGCCGCGCGCTCAGCAGGTCATCCATACGCGCCAGAACATCTTCGACGGCACCTGGCAGAAGCTGCCGAGCATGGGTTGGATGTTCGTCCCGCTCACCGAATACCAAGGCGGCGGCGCGGCCGCGACCATCGAGCCGCTGGACCAGCATCTCGACCACTACGAAAGGATGATCGAGAGCAACCTCGCGCTGGGCGTGCAGGCCTGCTACCGCGGCCCGCGGCTCTTCGACACGGAGCGCACCAAGGCCATGGTGAAGTCCAAGGTGGACTGGTTCAAAGCCCACCGCGACATCCTCGAAAGCGACTTGATTCACGGCCGCCGTGCCGATGCCCGCGACCTCGACTGGATGCTCCACGTGAATCCCAAGCTGAAGGAGAAGGGGCTGCTCGCGGTGTTCAACCCGCTCGACACGCCAGTCACGAAGACGCTGCGCGTGAACCTTTATTACACCGGCCTGACCGGCGCGGCGCAAATCCGCGAACAGGGCGCTGCCGCCCGCCGTTTGCCCCTGGCCCGCGATTATTCGGTCGAACTCCCGGTCACCGTGCCGGCGCAGGGCATGAACTGGTTCGTGGTCGAGTGAGCAGCAGTGGCCGGCTCAGAAGGTCCACTTGTATTTCAGGCCGAAACCGAAATCGGCCTCCTTGGAGGTGGGCAACAACTTCAGACCTTCGTAAGTGGCATTCGGATTAAAGAACCCGACGCCACGTTGCGAAGTCAGGCGTGGGTCGAGCCAGCGGTTCAGGAACTCGCTCCAGTCGCTCGTCCAGCGCACGACGGCCAGCGGCGGCAAGAGCCCTTCCAGTTCGTCCGCCAATCGGATCCATGCCAGCTCGCGGGCCGACACCTCGGGCAATTCGACCCGGTTGTCGTAACCCCAGAAAGCGGGCCAAAGCGTCATGCTGCCCCACACCAGTTCGCCGCCGCCGACTTCGTAGCGCATGAAGTCGTTGGTGGCCGCGAAGGGCGCGGGCGGCACCCGGGTTTCCAGGCGGGGCCGGGCGGTCGGACTGACGACGGCGTTGGTCGGGGAGCCAACCGGCGCCGGGGGCACCGGCATTCGCCGCCACCATAGGACGCCCGCGCCGGCAATGATCGCGAGCGCTACTGCGATCTTGGTTGCCTTGCCCTTCATGGGTTAACCGATAGACGCCGGCCAGCCGGCCGCAAAGCGCGAAGCGGGATTGGTTCAGGCAAACCGATCCGGGCTGAGCAGGCCCAGCTCCATCGCCGGCTTGTCGTTGGCCAGGATTTGGCCGACCAGCTTGCCCGTAATGGGCGCGAGGCTGAGTCCCATCATCGCATGTCCCGTCGCGAGCGTGAGGTTCGCGAACTTCGCCGTGCGTCCGACATAGGGCAGTCCGTCGGGCGAGCATGGCCGCAGGCCGCGCCACGGTTGGATGCCCGCAAAATCCTCGGCGCGGAACGCCGGGTAATACTTCGGCAGCGCCTTCACGATGCCGCGGACGCGGACCGGGTTGATGTCCTCGTTGAGCCCGGCGATCTCCATGGTGCCGCCGACCCGGAGCGAGCTTCCCATTGGCGTCACCGCGACGCGCGCCTCGGTCAGGATCGTGCAGAGCTGCGGCAACTGGCGAGGGTTCGGCAGCGTGAGGCTGTAGCCCTTGCCGGCCTGCATGGGCAGTTCGAGCGCCAGTTTCGCGGCGACCGTGGGCGACCAGGAACCACCGGCGAGGACGAATTCGTCGGCCTCGATCTCCGTGCCGTCGCTGAGCTGGGCGGCGCAAAGGCTGCGATCACGTTCGAGCCGGAAGTCGGTCACTTCACGGTTCCAGACGAACTTCACGCCCAGCTTCTCCGCCTGCTGTTTCAGCCCGGCCATGAAACGTCCCGGCGTGAGGTGGCAGTCCTTCGGAAAGAAGACCGAGCCGGCGACATCCAGCGTGGCGCCCGGGTCCAGCGCGGCCGTCTGCTTCGCGTCGAGCACCTCCGCGGGAATGCCGAGTTCACGGGCCCGTTCGCCGGCCCGGGCCTCGTCGTCCAGTCCGTGCTGGGTCTTGCACAGCATGAGCAACCCCTTCTTCACGAGGCCGAAATCGTTGTCCGGCAGCGCGGCGAGTTCCTCAAACTCACTGCGGCTGGCCAGGCTCAGGTCGCGGAGGAGCGGTGCGGACCGGGCGACGTGTTCCGGCGAACAGGCGCGCCAGAAGAGGTAACCCCAGTTCAACAGGTCCAGGTCGAGGCGGGGCTTGATCCAGAACGGAGACTCGGGATTCCACATCCACCGCAGGCCCAGCTCCACCATGCCCGGGGCCGCCAGCGGGATGAAATGGCTGGGCACGACCATGCCGGCGTTGCCGAAGGAACAGCCGTCGCGCTGCTCCGGGTTGCGGTCGACCACGGTCACGGCGAAGCCGCGACGGGCGCAGTAGTAGGCCGTGCTTAGGCCGATCACGCCGCCGCCGAGAATCAGGATGTGCTTTGTTCCGCTCATGTCGAAGCGCCCCAATTGTGTTGCCGGACCGATGGGAAGTCTTGTCCGGATTCACGGGGTCGCCCCGCCAACCATCGCACAGTTGCGCGGGTTCATTTGTCGGGCCGTTCGCCCTTGGGCGGAGCCGGGGATTGGTCCGGACGCAGGGCCGCTTCAATTTCGGCGGCTGTGCGGTGGGCGAGCACCTGGCGTTCGGCGCGGCCCCGGGCCCGCACGACGGCGAGGTCGATCAGCGCAATGAACAGGGCGAAGATCGCGCTGACGGCGCAGGCCAGCCAGTAGACCAGGAACGTGGCGCCACGGAGAGAACTGCCGGCATCGGTGAAACCGCCCACCAGGAGCAGCAACGAAACCGCCAGGAAGAACAGGCCCAGGCCACGGCGCCAACGGTCGGTCGGAGTCATGGCCGGACTCTAGGAAATCCGCCCGGGACCGCCAGCGTTTGCCGCGGGGAGCGCCCGTGGTAGCGTGACCGCATGGCGTTTGAATCATTCCGGGACTTCGTGGAAGCGCTCGACCGTGCGGGCGAGCTGAAACGCATTTCCAAACCCGCCGCGACCGAGCTGGAGATCACCGAGATATCTGACCGCGAGATGAAGCTGCCGGGTGGCGGCAAGGCGCTGCTCTTCGAGAAACCCACGGTCAACGGCGTGATTTCGCCCTTCCCCGTCGCCATCAACACGCTCGGTTCCTGGAAACGCATGGCCATGAGCATGGGCGTGGAAAAGGTGGATGACGCCGCCAAGGAGCTTGGCTCCCTGATGAAGGCCAAGCCGCCCACCGGCTTCAAGGAAGCCATCAAGCTCCTCGGCACCGCGCTGGAACTCCGCCACGCCAAACCCAAGACGGTGAACTCCGGCCCGTGCAAGGACGTGGTGCATCGCTACGATGCGCCCGCCAGCCGCAAGGACGCCTGGCCGGACGCGCCCGATTGGCAGAAGGGCACGAACCCTAATCCTCCCACGCTGGCGGACATTCCCATCCTGAAGTGCTGGCCGCTCGACGGTGGCCGTTTCGTCACCCTGCCGTGCGTCGTCACCCAGGACCCCGACACCGGCGACCGCAACCTCGGCATGTATCGCATCCAGGTCTATGACGCGCAGACCACCGG
>JBIIUN010000370.1:0-5213 GCA_044339945.1 Kapaibacterium sp. (SeqCode) | reverse complement strand
TCAGCAGCTTCACGGCAGCGGCCATCTCGTCGGGCGCTTCCGCCTCGCGCTCACCGACGCCCCGGGACCGGTGCGCGTGCTGCCGGCGGAGATCGAACGCCTGGCCGGCACGCCGCCCGGACAACTCGAGGCGGCGCAATGGCGCGTGCTGGCGAACTTCGCGTTGCGCGAGCGGCTTGCCGAGGAACTCGCTGGGTTGCCCGCGCCGTCCCGGGTCTATGCCGCGGCGAGCGACTTCGAGCCCGACGCCAGCCTGCGTCCGTCGCTCCAACCACGACCAGTGCATGTGCTCCGCCGCGGGGAAATCACCAAGCCTCTGGAGGAAGTCGGCCCCGGCGCCTTGGCCTGCGTCGCCGGCCTGCCCGCACGTTTCGCCGTTCCAGACGGCGCCGAGGAAGGCGCCCGCCGCGCCGCGCTGGCGGAGTGGCTCACCGACCGCGACAACCCGCTGACGTGGCGCTCCATCGTGAACCGCGTGTGGCACCATCACTTCGGCCGCGGCCTGGTGGACACGCCCAACGACTTCGGCCGCATGGGCACCGCGCCCTCGCATCCCGAGCTGCTCGACTGGCTCGCCGTCTGGTTCCGCGACGAGGCGAAGGGTTCCTTCAAGGAACTCCACCGGCTGCTGGTGAGCAGCGAGACGTATCGGCAGGGCAGCCAGTATTCAGTGGTCAGTAATCAGTCTTCAGTAAAGGCAGCGGACGCCGCGGCTCCACTGAACACTGAACACGGGTCACTGAATACTTCCCCCGCTTCCGCCGATCCCGACAACCGCCTGCTCGCGCGCATGAACCGCACGCGGCTCGACGCCGAATGCCTGCGCGACGCGATGCTCCAGGTCAGCGGCCGGCTCGACCTGCGCATGGGCGGGCCGGGCGACTACCAGTTCGACCTCCAGCCGGGCATCCACGTCACGCCGCGGGTGGACTACACCAAGTTCGACGTGGACTCCGCCGCCGGCCGTCGCCGCAGCGTCTATCGCTTCCTCTTCCGCACGCTGCCCGACCCGTTCATGGACGCGCTCGACTGTCCCGCCGGCGACCAACTCACCGCCGCCCGCAACAACAGCGTCACCGTCCAGCAGGCCCTCGCGCTCTGGAACAACGCCTTGGCCGTCCGCCAGGCCGAACACCTCGCCACGCGCCTGGCAGCCGAGGCGAACTCGGTCGAAGCCCAACTTCAACGCGCCTTCGAACTCACCCTCGGCCGCGCCGCCACGGCCGGTGAACTCGCCGACTTCACCGCGCACGCCCAGCAGCACGGACTGGCGAACTGCTGCCGGCTGCTCTTCAACAGCAACGAGTTCGTGTTTGTGAATTGAGCAGAAGGGAACGGATCAAACCCACCGGACCTTCGTTGCCCGCCTTGGCAAGGGATGCGTCGGGGGCCACGGGGCGACCAATGACGGCCTCCACGCCACCGCGCTGCACCTGCTCGGCCGTGACCGTGAACGCCTATTCGGACGCCCCATCAACCAGCTTCCTGGCTTCACGCCATCTCAGAGGCACGCGTTCCACCGGGACGACGACGGTGAGACTCCTCACTGATTGCAGGATTTCCTCCCCGTCGCGCTGGGCTTCGCGATGAACCCGGGCGGTGGCAAACCGCTTCATCGCGGCCTCATCCCGCCACACGCTCTGGGTCCAGGCGCGCGTCCCGAAGATTTCAAAGCGCACCGCGTAGCCCAGGAGACCGTCGTGATTGGGGAGGTCCTGCATCACCTCCCGGGTTCGGGCAAAGAAGCGCCGGCGCGCCGGTCGCTCAAACGTCGTCGAGGTCAGTGCGACGACAACCGTCTGTCCGGGCGGGACGACGTTCTCGGAGGCGACGCGCCGATAGGGGACGCTCACCGGAATAGCGCATCCCGCCATCAGCGCGGCCGCGGTTCCCGCCACTGCCGCGGCCAGGATTCTGAGTTTTGCCTGCATCATTGATTTGGCTCCGGCTTGAGGTTGGGGCGATCCGCGGCCGGGGGCCTCCCCATGCCGGGCCTCACGGGCACCTTCAACCGGGTTGTCCGGCGTCAATGCTTGCAATGTGCAAGCATGTTGCTTGTTGAATGCAAGTGCCGTTCCTCGCAGGGTCGGGCGATGCCTGCGAGGAAGAAGAGAGGGGCGGCCGGGTCCCGTTCGCGAAGGTCGCCCTGTCCCGTGGCCTGCGCGTTGGATGTATTCGGCGACCGCTGGACCCTGATTATCGTCCGTGACCTCGTGCTCGGCCGCACCCGGTTCAAGGAGTTTGTGGCCTCCCCCGAGGGCATCCCGACGAACATCCTCAGCGAGCGCCTCAGCCGGTTGCTCTCCCATGGCATTGTGACCCAAGTCAGCGCCGGCGAAGGCTCAGGGCACCTCGCCTACCGGCTGACGGACAAGGGTCGGGCGCTCCATCCCATCCTGGCGGCGATGCGAGACTGGGGTCTCGCCTGGGAAAAGGGCACCCAGGCGAAACTGGGGGGCGGACCCACCGGCGAAGCGGAGGCGTGAACGCCGGCGGCGGCCCCCCTTTCGTGATGTCGCTTGCCGCGTCGGCGCCCTCGGCCACACTGCGCCCACATTCTGTCGCATGAACCGCCGCCATTTCGCCGCCCTTCTCGCCCTTGTTGCCGCCTTGCTGGCCGGTTGTGCCAAGAAGGAGCCGCCGATCATCCGGATTGAAGAGATCCAGAACCGGCGCGGCGGGGACCCGATCGTGCGGGTGGCCTGCGTGGGCGACTCGATCACGTTTGGCGCCGGCGTCGAGGGCCGGGAGACGAACAGCTATCCGGCGCAGCTCCAGAAGTTGCTGGGCCCGCGCTTTGACGTGCGAAACTTCGGCCGCAGCGGCGCCACCGCCAGCCGTGCCGGCGACCTGCCGTATTGGACCACCGAGGAGTTCACCCAGGCGACCGCGTTCCAGCCCGACGTGGTCATCCTCAAGCTGGGCACGAACGACACGAAACCGCAGAACTGGAAGGGCAAGGATGCGTTGAAGAAGGATTTCCGCGACCTGCTGGAACACTTCCGCGACCTGAAGTCGAAACCCAAGCTCTGGGTCTGCCAGCCGGTGCCGGTCTACGGCGACCAATGGGGCATCAACGCCCAGACGCTGGACACCGTGTTGGAAGGCATCGAGGAGGCATGTGACGACCGCAAGGTGCCGGTCATCGACCTGTTCGACGCCCTCGGCAACCACCCGGAGATGTTCCCGGACAAGATCCACCCCAACGCCAAGGGCGCCCTGCTGATGGCGAAGACGATTTACTCGGCCATCCGGCCCTAAGCGCGGCTGCGTTCCGGTCCATGAAGCGAACTTGTTTGCCGCGCCGGAACCGCCGCCGGAATCATCCCTCCGCATGAAGCGCCTGGCTGCCCTCGCGACCGCCTGCCTCGGGTTCACCGCCTGGGCCGCGGAGTTTCCGCCCTTGGATGAGGTCGCCAAACTGGTGCGGGAACACCTCACTGGCGTGACTGCCGAGCAGCTTCAGGCGGCGTCCGCGGAAGACCTGCTGGCCCGGCTCGGCGAGCGCGCCCGCCTGCTGGAGGATTACGAGGAGCCGGCGGGCAACGAACCCACGGTCGCCGCCGCGGAGGTGCTGGAAGAACATTTCGCCTACCTGCGACTGGCCGAGGTCGGACGGGACGCAGTGACCAATGTCCTGCAACGGCTCACGGAGTTGCGCGCGGCGGGCACCGTGACCGGCGCCGTGCTCGACCTGCGGTTCGCCGGCGGACGTGATTTTGTCGTTGCCGCCCGTCTGGCCGGGGTGTTCCTGCCGCCCAGCACACCGCTGTTCGACTGGGGTGATGGGCTGCATCTCAGTTCGGCCCCGACGAACCAGTTCCCGCGTCCGCTCGCGGTGCTGGTCAACGCCCAGACGCGGGGCGCCGCGGAAGCCGTGGCGGCGATCCTGCGGCACGCGGGCGCCGCACTGCTGATCGGTGACACCACGGCCGGCGATGCCGCGGTGGTGACCGACGTGAACCTGTCCACCGGCCAACGATTGCGCCTCACCCAGGGCCGGGTGCGCCTCCCGGACGGTCAGTTCCTGTCGGCGGCCGGCGTGGTGCCGGACCTCCGGCTGCCGTTGGATGCCGCCGTCGAGCGCGCCTTCCTGCGCGATCCCTTCACGGCCATCCGTTCGCAGACCAATTCCCCGACCGCGACCAACTCCATCACCACCGTGGTGCGGGTCCGGAAACGGCTGACCGAAGCCGACCTCGTCCGCGAGCGGGAACGCACCGCCACGGACCCCAAGGCGACGCCCGCGGCCGCCGAACCGGTCGCCGCCCCCGTGGTGCGCGATCCCGTGCTGGCCCGCGGCCTCGACTTCCTCAAGGGCCAGACGTTGGTGCGGACCCAATAGCGCAGGTCTTGCCCGGCCCACTTCGGGGTGTTGCTCCGCCCCGCGGGCGCCCGCAGCCTCGCGGCGATGAAATCTCCCCGAGTCACCCGGCGCACCGCCCTCAAGGGCCTCGCCGGCGCCGGTGCCGCCGCGGCGCTGGCCGGTTGCGCTGGCCTCCCCGCCGGCCGCCGAAACCGCATCGCCGAGGAGAACGCCAAGCCGGGCACCCGCGACTGGATGCTGACGAACACCCGGATTGATCCCGCCACGAAATGGCGCTGCCCATGGATCGAGGGCTTCTGCTCCCACACCCGCGTCCGCGCCGGCGACACGATCCAGTTCTTCGTCAGCACCCAGCCCGCGAGCGCCTTCACGGTCGAAATCTACCGGCTCGGCTACTACGGCGGGACGGGTGGACGGCGGATGAAGACCTTCGAGGCCATTCCCGGGAAGGCCCAGCCCGAGCCGGCCGTCGGCGCGAAACGCCTCCGGGACTGCGCCTGGGAACCCAGCCTGTCGCTGAAGATTCCCGCCGACTGGCTGAGCGGCGTCTACCTCGGCAAGCTCACCGAACAGAGCGGCGGCGTGCAGAGCTACGTGGTGTTCATCGTGCGCGACGACCGGCCGGCGGACCTGTTGTTCCAGTGCAGCGACCATACGTGGCAGGCCTACAATCGCTGGCCCACGCAGTTCTCGCTCTACGATGACGGCAAGGACCAGTGGTATTGGGGCGGCGGCGTGCAGGTGGGCTTCAACCGGCCCTACGGTCGCTACTGCCAGATCTTCGACGCCCCGTTGTCGCAGGGTTCCGGGGAGTTCCTGCTGTGGGAATTTCCGGTCGCCTACTGGTTGGAACAGCACGGTTACGACGTCACCTATTGCTCCAATC
>JBIIUN010000369.1:0-5218 GCA_044339945.1 Kapaibacterium sp. (SeqCode) | reverse complement strand
CTCCTGCCAGGACGGAGCGGTCGAGATCGACATGGTCATCAACCTCGGCAAGGCCCTCGGTGGCGATTGGGACTACGTGGAGCGCGACGTGCAGGCCGTCTGCGACGAGGCCCACCGGCACGGTGCGAAGGTGAAGGTCATCTTCGAGAACGATTACCTGACCAAGGGCGGCGCCGGTCTGAGCAGCGATGATTTCAAGCGGAAGCTCTGCCAGCTCTGCGAACGCGCCGGGGCCGATTGGGTGAAGACCTCCAGCGGCTACGGCTTCGTGAAGCAGCCGGACGGTTCCTACAACTACCAGGGCGCGACTGAACACGATCTCGCCCTCATGCGCGCCAGCGTCTCCGCCCAGGTGCAGGTCAAGGCAGCCGGCGGCGTGCGCGATCTGGACGGCCTGATCAAGGTCCGCGACCTCGGTGGTTCCCGCTGCGGCGCCACCGCCACCGCCGCCATGCTGGACGAATACCGCCGCCGCGAAGCCGCCGAGCAGGCGGGCCAAACCGTTGCGGGCCAAGCGGCCGCCATCGGGGCCGGCGGCTACTGACCGGAACGGGAACGCGCCTCCGCCCGGGTCAGCCGGTAACGGAGCGCGGACGCCCTCGTCCGCGTGGGGGCTTCCCGCAGGGTCAGGGGAAGCCCCTGCTGCACGATGGCCGGGGGCGGCGGCTTTCGCACCGTCGGGCCGGAGCCTGGACGTGGTGTGGGCGGCTTGCCCTGTATGCCGCGGGCGGGTTGCGGGGCAACCCGCCCACAGTTTGGCCAGAAATCGCACCCACTCGGCCTCAGAATGCGCCGGCTAGCCCCGCGGGCAGTCCCGGGGGCCGGGCGGCTCCTCGTCCTCGCCCCAGCCGGGACAACACGAGCCGGCCCCGACGTAGCAGTTCTCACAGAGTTTTTGGCCGGCCACCTCGTGGGCTTCGTGAGCTCCGCAGCGGTCACACGTCAGCGGGGCGGCGATGTTTTCGGTCCGGTCCATGGGCTTAAGATTCGTGGTCTGGCTCCGGCCGCCGCCACGGATTTCCGGCCACGAGGCCACCAATTAGCCGCCGGGAGCTGATCGATAAGCCGTTTCGATGTCCCGTGATTACCGCCGGGGAAGGTGTTTCGGGCGGGTGAAGGGCGCGAATTTGCCCGGACTGTAACCGGCAATTCACCCGGAAGCCGCCATTTGGCGACAATGCGGTTGACTTCCAGGGCTGGACTTCGGTAGACACCCACCCGTTCTACCCATGGTTTCACGCGAAGCGTCCTGCTTTCGCCGTCTAATTGTCTTCAAGACGGCAAAAAAGGGGTGTTTTGCGTGCGGCCTGAAGACACAAAATCCTATGCGTAAACACATCCACAACACTAAGCGACTTGCAGCCGGCTTCGCCGCGCTGACTGGCGTGATGGGGTTGTCTCGTGCGTTGGCAGCTGACGTCACCCTTGACTTCACTGCGGACCCGAGCAGCCAGCTCACGATCTCCACCGGTGACTCCCCTTGGGTGAGCGCCGGCGGTAACCCCGGCGGCTTCCTCGCCATCACCTACCCGATCGGCGGCTACTACAGCGGCGTCGTGTTTCCCAACACGGATCCGGGCAAAGTGGTGACCGGCTTCACCATGACCGGCGACCTGCGCGTGGGTAATCCCACCGGCGACCGCGCGGCCGACGGCTTCAGCATCAGCTTCGCCCGCGACGGGGATCCGATTCTGGCTGCCGGTGGCATTGACAGCCAGGGTGGCTTCGCCGGCGGCATCGCCGAAGGCGGCACCACCACCGGTATCGCCATCTCCTTCGATACTTGGTCCGGCAACACCCTGCCCGACGGTGGCGACATTGAGGGCATCATCGTCCGCGTGGACAACGTGACCGTCAACCGCACGGCCTTGCCGACCCGCAACGGCGCGTGCACCGACAACACCTCCCTGCAGACCGGTCCCCGCGACGCCGCCTACTGGGCTGCGAGCGGTGATCCGAAGGAACCGGGCTCCTGGGCCGGCCTGTGCTGGCAGCCGTTCAAGGTGGAACTGACCCCCACGGGCCGCCTGACTGTGGAATTCAAGGGCCGCAAGATTGTGGACGCCCTCCAGACGACCTTCTTCCCCTCCGCGGGCCAGATCGTCATGGCGGGCCGCACCGGTGGTGCCAACCAGCACACCCACATTGACAACCTCCGCCTCGTCACCGTCGCGGAGACCGTGACCGCGGTTCCCGGCGCTCCCGGCAGCCTCGCCGCCGCCGAACTCGGTTCCCGTCGCGTGAAGCTCACCTGGGCCGCCGCGGTGGTGCCCGGTGATGCGAATGCGAAGATCGCCTACGAGGTGGAGCGCAACGGCGTGGTCATCGCCCCGCTCGTGAACGCCCTTACCTTCGACGACCGCGGTGTTCAGCCCGGCCAGGCCGTGACCTACAAGGTCCGCGGCAAGAACCTCGCCGGCACCGCCGGTGCCGACGCCACCCTCACGGTCACCACCGTGCAGGATGCGGACGGCGTCGGCTTCCCGCAGGCCTTCCAGTGGTCCGGCATCCCCGGCAACTCCGTGGCGGATGCGGTGGCGGATCCCATCTTCGCCGGCCCGCCGACCCGCGTCCGTTCCGTGAACGGCTTCAGCTTCGGTGAAACGTCGAACTTCGGCGACACCTGGGGCGAGCAGCACCTCGTGCGCATCAACGCGATCTTCACCGCGCCCAAGGCCGGTTCGGCCCGCTTCTTCGTCCGTTCGGACGACGGCAGCGCGCTGTTCATCAAGGCCGGCACAACCTATCCCGATCCCGCCGCGGACGCCGCGGTGGCCATCGAGAGCGGCTGCTGCGGATCCTTCGAGGACGTGGGCGCGGACGGCACCCTGCCGGAAGTGACCAGCGAACCCATCACCCTGACGGCCGGCGGCAAGTATGCCCTGTCCTTCTTCGTGAAGGAAGGCGGCGGCGGCGACTGGGGCCAGGTGGCCATCCGCTACGAAGGCGACACCACCCCCGCCGGCAGCCTGACCCCGCTGCGGGGCTCCGTGCTCGCCGCCAAGGTGGACGCCGTCGGCGCCAGCGCCACGCTGACCAGCTCGCCCACGGACCAGACGGTCGTCGCGAACAGCGCGGTCACCTTCACCGCGGCCGCGACCGGCACCTCGCCCTACGCCGCCGACTACGGCAGCGTGATCGTCTATCAGTGGTTCCGGGCCGGCGTGCCGATCCTCGGTGCCAACAGGGCCACCTACACCATCCCCGTGGTTCCCAAGGCGGACAATGGCGTCAAGTATGGCGTCGCCGCCGGCGTCGCCGGCGCCACCACGCCGCTCTCGGAGTTCACCCTCACGGTGAATGATGACACCGTGCCCCCGACCGTGACCCGCATTGGCGGTTCGGCGAAGTTCAACTCGATCACCGTCGCCTTCAGCGAGCCGGTCGATGCGACCGCCCTCGACGCCAGCAAATACAGCGTGGCCGGCCTGACCGTCAGCGCCCCGGTGCGGGTCAATGACCGCACGGTCACCCTGACCACCACCACCCAGACCGAAGGCACGACCTACAACGTCACCATCAACGGCGTGAAGGACCTCGGCGGCAACAACTCCGCCTACACCGGCTCGTTCCGCGCCTATCAGTTCAAGACCGGTCTCGCCACGTTCAACACTTGGAACTCCACGATCGCGTTCGACGAGTTCGCCACGATCCGCGACACCGACCCGAACACCTCGACGGTCGTCACCCAGTTCCATGGGCCGATCAACATCAAGGACAACTACTTCGGTCAGGTGACCGGTTGGTTCGTCCCGGCCACCACCGGCAGCTACGTGTTCTACATCGCCTCCGATGACCAGGGCGCGCTCTACCTGTCCACCGACGCCAGCCCGGCCAACAAGAAGCTGATCGCGTCCGAACCCACCTGGGGCGGCGCCTACAGCTGGACCGGTGCCGGCAACAATCGCGACCCGAACGGCGACGGTCTGTTCCTGAACCGCTCGGACACGTTCCCCGGGACCGAATGGCCCTCCGGCAACACGGTCACGCTGACCGCCGGTCAGCGCTACTACATGGAAGTGCTCTACCGCGAAGGCGGCGGCGGCGACAACGGCGGCGCGACCTTCAAGGTCGCGGGCGCCGCGGATCCTGCCAACGGCGCGGAATCGGCCATCCGGGGCGCCCTCATCGGCACCCTCGTTGATCCCGGCACCCTGCCTCCGATCATCACCAAGCGCCCGGTCGGCGCCAAGGTCGCCCCCGGCGCGTCGGTCACCCTGTCGGTCGAGGTGGATTCGTCCATCCCGGTGACCTACCAGTGGTTCCAGAACAAGAAGGCGATCACCGGTGCGACCAGCGCCAGCTACACCATCCCCGCCGTCGGCGTGGGCAACATCGGCGACTACTACGTGGACGTGACCAGCGCGAATGGCTCGGCTACCAGCTATCCCGACAACGACGTGCGCGTCGTGATGACCGGGGCCGCATTGGTGGTTGAAGCGGAAGACTTCAACTTCGAGAACGGCCAGACCATCGCCGCGGCCAGCGTCATGCCCCTCGCCTCCGACCTCTACCGGGGCAAGGACGGCGTGGAGCCGGTTGACCTCCTCATCCAGGAGAACAATGCCGACAGCGGCTGCTGCGGCAACAACCTGCGCCACGGTTGGAACGACGCCGGCACCGTGATTCCCGCGGCCGAAGGCGCGAACGTCGACGTCGTCAACGACGGCACGGCCAACTCCGAGCGCCCCGACTTCACCCTGACCACGAACTACAAGATCGGTTGGGGCGACAACGGCGAATGGTATAACTACACCCGCGACTTCGCGCCCGGCACCTACAGCGCCGTGCTCGGCTTCTCGTGGGATGGCCGCAGCGCCCAGGCGAATCCGTTCGTTCTGGACCTCGTCACCAGCGATCCGACCAAGCCCGAGCAGACCCTGCAGCGCCTCGGCGCGGCGACGGTCTCGCAGACCGGCGGCTGGAGCTCGAACGACAACGTTCCGTTCATGAACGCCGATGGCACCGCGGTGGCTGAGTTCACCCTCGGCGCCAAGAGCACCATCCGCCTCACCATCCCTGGCGGCGACATCGACTACCTGCTGTTCTACAAGACCAGCACCGTGGTTCCGACCGTGACGGCGGAAGCCGGCGGCATCCCGGGCATCACCGGGGGCGTCAGCGACGTGAGCGTGAACGCGGCGACCAAGACGATCACGGCGACCACCACGGGTGACGCTGGGTTCATCAAGGTCACGGGCGCGACCAAGATCAAGAG
>JBIIUN010000368.1:0-5221 GCA_044339945.1 Kapaibacterium sp. (SeqCode) | reverse complement strand
CGACGCTCGGCGCGACCTTCTTCACGACCGGCGAAAAGCTGGTGGCGATCCGCCCGTCGCGGGCCACCGGGGTGTCGTCCACCTTGAGGTTCAACTCGACGGCCGGCTTGGTCTTCTCGCCCTTGCCGCCGGCCCAGACCGCGGTGCGGGCGCCCAACATGCCGCCCAGGAGGATTAACGGGACAAACTTACTCAGGGATTGGTGTGTGCGTTTCATGGTGAATTTCATTTCGTTCATCTGGAAACAACAGACACCGGCCGCATGACGGGAAGCTTTCCGGAGCATTACAGATTTGTAAGCCGGACCAGCGCCGGCGCTCTCACCGCGGAAGGGCAAAATGAAAAGTGGCGACCCGAAGGCCGCCACTCTGTCGCACGCCGCGGAAGCAATCCGTCATTGGGTGCGCACCCGGAACACTTGGGCGTCCGGCACCTGCGAGCGCTGGTCCTTCAACGTCGCCAAACCCAGCGGGCCGGTGACCGTGCCATTGACCTGCTCCCAGGTGGTGAAGTTGACCCACGCTTCCAGGAACACGGTCTGGCTGGCACCGGCCTGCACATCGACCTCGAAGCGGTTGTCTGCGGGCAGGCGGAACGCCTTGATGACCACGGAATCGCTGGTGCCGCCGGTCGTCTTCAGGGTAAAGCGCGTAACCTGGGAAAAGCCCGAGGTGCCTTCAAAGGCCGGCGCGGCGCTGCTGGCCACCGACCCGACCTTCAGGAACCGCAGTTCGACGTCGTAGGTCTTGCCGGCCTGCAACAACCCGGCGGAGAGGGTCACCGAAGTCGCCGTCGCGGCGAGGAGACGCGGCGGTTGGGCGCATTCGTCGGGCGCCTGGAAAACGGTGTTGCCCTGGCTGTCCTGGATCGAGATTTCCAGGCGGTCATTGCCCGTGGCGCCGGTGAAGGCGTTCCACTGAAGCGTGAAGGCGGCTGCCGGATCGACCGCCTGCGCGGCCGCGAAGTTGGCGCACTGGGGCACCGGCGGGGCGGCGGCCATGGGCAGTGTCAGACTGCCGGCGCTGCCGCCGACGGTCACGCTGGCGGTGTAGGTGCCCGCCGGGAACGCCGTGTTCAGGGCGGACTCGGAGGCGGCCGGGACGCTCAGGAAGTAACGACCGAGGACGCCGGTGAGGTTGCGGACTTCGCCGCCCGGCAGGCGCACGGACGCCGCCGTGACATTCACACCACCGGTCGGGCTGAAGAAGCTGCCGAACATCGCCACCGGATCGCCGCCGGGCGCAGGTGCGGCCGCGGAAGTCTGGACGTGTGAAACTTCCTTGGAGACAAAGAAGAAGTTGGAGCGCTGCGAGAACCCGTCTTCGCACGGCGTGCCACCGCCACCGCCCGCGGCGGTCGTAAACAGGCCGCCGATCATGCCATCCGCGAGCGTGTTGCCCGCGACATCCTTGAACGAATTCTGATCCAAGCCCCAGATGACCTGCGTGCTGGCCGGGAATCCGCCCGGCAGCGTGCAGGTCAGCGTCCGGCCGTCGCCACTCCAGGCGTAGTTGATCGCCGCGGCATTGGGCACGTTGAACCAGTTGACGGTCTGCACGGGTTGCATCGGCTCGCTGAACGTCAGCACGACCGCGGTGTTGGTCGGCACGCCCGTGGCCATGGTGACGGGGCTCGACGATACCAGGCTCGGGGCCGTCGTGTCCCCGCCCCCGCCCCCGCCGGTCGTCAGTTTCAGCGGGATCCGGGTGGAGACGAAGTATCCGCTGAGGCCAGTGGCATTGGGAATCGCGGTGGTATTGCGGGCGGTGACGTGGATGAACACCAACTGGGCATCCAGATCGGTGCCGGTCAGGGTGTTGGCGGGAATCGTGAAGGAGGTGGTGGTCGCGGGCAGCGCGCCGGATGCCCAGGGGAACGCGGTCGCCAGCAAGGTCCCGTCGGAATTCTCCACCTGGACCTGCACATAGTCCTGCGCGGTCACGCCCGCCGGCACGGTCCATTGCAGGGTGAAGTCCTGCTTGGCGTCGATCTTCTGCGACTCGGCGAAATTCGACAGGCCGGTGGCGGCCGGGAAGGCGCCGCCGCTCAGGGTCAGCGAAGCCGACAACTGGGTGAAGTCGCCGTCGAACAGGGAGAACGCAATCGCGCCGTCGGGCACCGCGGTATTCAGGGCCGACAGCGAGGCAAAGCTGGCATCGGCTTCCGAAAGGGTCGGATCCTCGGAATTGGGAAAGAGCAACTGCGGCGTTAGGGCTCCGGCCGGCTGGACCGACGCCAGCAGAATTTCCTCTTCGGCCGCCGACTTCACGAAAACGTAGGCGCCGTGGGATTCACCACTGGTGGCCGTGGGGGTTCCCGCGGCGAGCTGTTCGAAATGGGTGCCCTTGAACGCACCGTAGGAAGTGATGCCGGCGCTGACCGGCGCGGTGGAGGCCAACAGGATTCCCCCCAGCAACAGGGAGAGGGAGCGGCGGGACAACGGCGGCCGATCGCTTGAAGAATCGTGCTTCATGGGACCCCAAACAAAACCCCTGCGCGGCCGGTGGCAACCCTAGATTGGCGGTTCATCAACCCCGGCTTGCTTCCGCGCCGCGGACGGTTTTCCTCCGCCGGTGCCGATCTTCCTCGAATGCGACCGCTGCACGGCCTGCTGCCGCTGGCCCGGGCAGGTCAAGCTCACCGACGCCGAGATCACCGGGATGGCCGGTCATCTGGGCCTCGCCGAAGCGGACTTCATCGCGAACTACACCCGCCTGAACGCCGCCCGCAGCGGGCTGGCCCTCACCGATCAGGCCAACGGCGCCTGCGTGTTCCTCGTGGGCGACGACTGCCGGGTGAACCCGGTGAAGCCGCAGCAATGTCGCGACTTTCCCAACCTGTGGAATTTCCCGGGCGCAGAGCAATCCTGCCGAGCCAAGCCGGTCGAAGTATCGGCCGACGAATGGCGCCGCCGGGTGAAGTTGGCGACCGGGCGCGACGTGAATCCGCCGGCCTAGGTCGGCCGCCCCTCAACGCCGTTTCAGCCAGCCGTTGGCCCGCATCCAATCGCCGGTCCGGTCGGGCCACGAGGTCACTGGGTTCTCCGTCCGCCGCAGGCCGTAGCCGTGACCGCCGGTAGGATAGACGTGCAGTTCAAACGGCACCTTGGCCGCCTGCAACGCGGCGCCGAACTGGAGGACGTTTTCGACACGCACGGGATCATCCTGGCTCATCGCGAGGAACATCGGCGGCGTGTTGGTGGAGAGCGGCAGATCGGCGGCCACGCGGTCGCCCTGTTCCTTGTCGGTGAGGTAACCCGGATAGATCAGCACCGCGAAGTCCGGGCGGCAGCTCAGTTGGTCGGCGGCATCCACCGGGGCGTAACTGCGGCGGTCGAAGCGCGTGCTCAACGCCGCCGACAAATGGCCGCCGGCCGAAAAGCCCAGCACACCCAGGCGCCGGGCATCGAGGCCCCAGTCGCCGGCGTGCTGCCGCACCAGGCCCATGGCCCGCTGGGCGTCCTGGATCGCGACGGCGTCCTTTTCAAGCCCGGGCCGCTTCGGGACCCGGTATTTCAACAACACGCCGGTGACGCCAATCGAATTGAGCCATTCGCAGACTTCAGTGCCCTCGAGGTCGAGCGCCAGGATGTGGTAGCCACCGCCGGGACAGACGAGCACGGCCGCGCCGGTGTCCTTCTCCGCGGCCGGCTTGAAGACACTCAGGGTCGGCTTCGAGACGTTGCCCAGACGGATTACCCGCTGGCCGGCGATCATTTGGTCGGTGGGTTTGGTCAGGTCCCGTTCCTCACCCAGGTCGCCCTTCTCGCCCGGGGCAACGCCCGGCCAGAGGTCAACGACGCGGGCCGGCGCACCGGCCCAGAGGGTTGGCATGAGAAGCAATAGGCTCAGCCCAAGGCGGCGCAGGGATTTCATGGGCGGATTCAATCCGGTCCAGCGCCGGCCGTCGAGCCGCGGCCTCCGGGCGCGGAAAAGCGCGACGAAGTTTGGGGGACCTCGTCGCGCCGTTCCCAGGTGGATTAAATCCACCGTCCTTGGCGTCCTGGGTAATCGTGCGGCGGCGCTTGCCACCGGCCACATCACCGAAAATGAACCGTCCTAGCGGGTCCGCGGCAGCCTGCTCGCGTAGAAAGTGACCGACGTCATCAGGTTGTTCGCGACGTTGTAGGTGAAGCCCGTCTTGCTGAGGCCGGTGACCGCGAACGTGACCGAACCGGCCGAGGTAAACGTCTTGGAGGGCACCACGATCCGGCCCGCCGAATCGGTGGTGGCGGACCCGGAGCCCGAGACCGTGCCCGACCAGCGGAAGGACACCTTCGCGCCGGACACGGGGTTCCCCAGCGTGTCGGTGATTTGCACGGTCGACTGGATGAGCGCCCGGGTTCCGGAAGCTTGCTGCACCAGGCTGATGGACTGCACCCGCAGTTGCTTCACGGCCGGACTGACGACGATCGTCGTCGCCCGGGTTGCCGTCGCTCCGCGGTCATCCGTGACCGTAAGCACCGCCGTGTAGGTGCCGGCGACCGAATACGTTTTGCTGACGACCGGCCCCGTGGCCGTGGTGCCGTCACCCAGGCTCCACGCATGGCTGATTATGCGGCCGTCCGGATCCGACGAACCGGAGCCATCGAGGGTCACCGTCACCGGCGCCACACCCTCGCTCAGACTGGCAAGGGCGACCGCGACCGGCGGCAAGTTGGGCGCGGCGACTTCCACCGTGCCGCCGGCCGAATGGGTCAGCCCCGACTCGTCGGTCACCGTGACGGTCACCGCGTATTGGCCCGGCTGGGCGTAAATCTTGGCGACCAGCGCGCCATTGCCGCCGGTGCCGTCGCCAAAGTCCCAGGCATGGGCAACCACGGAGCCGTCGGGGTCAAAGGAGGCCGACGCGTCAAACGTGAACTGGGTCACGCCCGCGATGCCGGCCGTCGGCGTCAACGTTGCGACGGCCACCGGCGCCCGAGACTCGACGAAAATCTCGGGATTCCCTCCGCTGACCGAACCGGCGATGGAGTATTGGCCCACCGAGCCGTAGGCTGAGTAACCGCCCAGCAAGGGATCACCCTGCCCTGCCCCGCGGACGTGCAGGTAATAGGTGCCCGCCGCCAGCGGGAGGGAAATCTGGGCACCGATCAGGCCTTCTGGGTTCACCGTCTGCAACACAGTGCCCGTCGCATCGCGCAGCTCGGCGGCCAGGTCCAGATTCGGGCCGATTCCTGCCGTCGTCAGGGAAACCGCCAGGTTTCCGCCCGCGGTCGTGA
>JBIIUN010000367.1:0-5235 GCA_044339945.1 Kapaibacterium sp. (SeqCode) | reverse complement strand
GGTGCTTTTGCCCGTCCTCGTGACGATGGCAGCCATCTTGGTTCCCTCGGCCTGCTCCACCGTTTCCCGCACCGTCATCATGCCGCCCAAGGTGGTGGATGCCGAGTTCGTGGGGTCGGAGAGCTGTGCCCAGTGCCACGAACAGATTTCGCGGGACTTCCACACGGCCAGCCATGCCTTGCTCCAGGCAAAGGGGAAGAACGCCAGCGAGATGGGCTGCGAGGCCTGCCACGGGCCGGGCAGCAAGCACAACGAGTCCGGCGGTGCCGCCCGCACGATCATCAATCCCAAGAAGTCGCCGGATGTCTGCTTCCAGTGCCACTTGGACCTGAAGGGGCAGTTCTCGTTGCCGAGCCATCACCCGGTGATCGAGGGCAAGGTGAGCTGCACCGACTGCCACAATCCGCACAAGGGGCGCGCGGTTCCCGGTGGGACCCACTCGCTGTTGTCCGACAACCAGCAGTGCCAGCAGTGCCACATCGCGCAGCGGGGACCCTTCGTCTTCGAGCACGAGGCCTCGCGCGAAGGCTGCCTGACCTGCCACCGGCCGCACGGTTCGGTGAACCAGAAGATGCTCACGGAGCGGAACCAGACGCTCTGCCTCAAGTGCCACTTCCAGCAGCAGACGGCCGCGGGCCAGATCCTGATCGGCGGTCGTGATCACGTCGCCTTCCTCAGCCGCGGCACCTGTTGGTCCGCCGGTTGCCATGAGGCCGTCCACGGCTCGCAGGTCAACTCCTCCCTCCGCTTCTAACCCCAACCCAACCAAGCCGTGAAAAAAAATCTCTTCTCACTGCCCATCATCACCCGGGGAGCGGTAGCCGGGGCGCTGGCCTGCTCCTGCTGGGCCACCGCCATCGCGCGGGCCGCCGATGCGAAGGAAGCCGAGGCCAAGGAAGCCTTCAATCCCGAGGAAGCCCGCAACTGGATCGAAATCGGCGGCGGCGGGGTCTTCCGCAGCAGCGGCGACGACGCGGCCATGCGCCAGCGACTCCAGCTGCCGGCCGGCGGCTTCGGCGGCATCGAGGACTTCCACTACGAGCAGGACCTCGCGAAGAAGGGGCTGCTCAAGATCGACGGGCACGGGTTTGCCGGTTCCGACGACTACGGGATCAAGTTCGACATCTCCCGCCCCGAGTTGGGCTACGTCCAGTTTGGCTACAGCCAGTTCCGGACGTTCTACGACGGCAGCGGTGGGTATTTCCCCCGCAACGCCCAGTGGTTCCGCCTCTACGACGAGGAGTTCGACATCGCGCGGGGCGAGGTCTGGTTCGAGGCCGGCCTGCGCAAGCCGGAACTGCCGGAGATCACGATCCGTTACAGCCACGAATACCGCGACGGCCTGAAGGACTCCACGAGCTGGGGTGACTCCAACCTCACCGGCCTGGCCGGTGCGACGGCCACCCGCAACATTGTCCCGTCGTTCCTGAACATCAACGAACGCCGCCACAATGTGCGCGTGGATGCTCGCCATACAGTGGGCAACAGCGACGTCGGCGTCGGGGTCCGCTACGAATTCTCGGATCAGGACAACTCGCGCAACATGCGGCGGCGTGCCCTCGAGACCGGACCCAGCCCGGCCGGCGCCGGCACGAGCATCGACCGCTTCCTGACCCACCGGGAAGGGGTCAAGACGGACATGCTGAACTTCCACGCGTTTTCCGAGACGCGGGTCAAGGAATCGCTGCTGTTCACCACCGGCTACTCCTTCACCACGCTCGACACCGACGTGGGCGGCAGCCGCATCTACGGCACCTCCTACGAGGCGATCTACGACCCGTTGGCGGCCAATCGCCAGGCGCGCGACGAAGGCTTCCGCAGCCTCTCCGGCGGGGCCCAGATGCACCAGCACGTCGGCAACCTGAACTTCATGTGGACCCCGCTGAAGGACTTGGCGGTGGTCACCGGCGTGCGGATCGAGAAGCAGGAGATGGACGCGGAGAACGACTACTTCGAGACCACGGTCGGCAATGCGCCGGGATACGTCTCGACCGGCGAGGACGTGCGGATTAACAGCGACCGCGGCATCCTCGACGTTTCCGAGAGCATTGAGCTGCGTTACACCGGGATCACCAACGTGGTGACCTATGCGCGCGCTTCCTGGATGCAGGGGCAGGGGGATCTGAGCGAGATCGAACGCGTCGGGCTGCCGGGCACCACCGACCTGCTCCGGTCCACCGAGTTCGACCGTTCCGCGCAGCAATACACTGCCGGGCTCAACTGGTATCCGCACCGGAAGGTCAGCACCGGCGCCCAGTATTATCACAAGGTCCGCAACGAGGACTACGGGCACACCCAGGACACGACCCCGAACCGGACCGGCAACCGTTACCCGGCGTTCCTGATCGCCCAGGACTTCACCACGGATGACGTCAACTTCCGCGTCACCTTCCGGCCGTGGTCCACGCTGACGTTGGTCAGCCGCTACGACCTCCAGTTCTCCACCATCGACATGCAGGGCGACGGGTTGGCCAAGATCGAGAGCGCGGAGATGACCAGCCACATCTTCAGCCAAAGCGTGAGCTGGACGCCGTGGTCACGCCTGGGCCTGCAGGCGACCGTCACCTACGCGCAGGATGAGACCGACACGCCCGCCTACGAGGCCACGCCGGCGCAGCAACTCGTCCTGGACTTCTCGAACGACTACTGGTTCGCGAACAGCACCGTCACCTTCGTCGCCGACGACAAGACCGACATCAGTGCCTACTACTCCTACTACCTGGCCGACAACTACGTGAACAACTCCCAGTTCTCGCAGCCGTTCGGCGCCGGCGCCGAGGAGCACACGATCGGCGCGACCCTGACCCGCAAGCTCAGCGAACGCATGCGCCTCAAGGTCCGCTACGGCTTCTTCACTTATCACGACGAAACGTCCGGTGGTAACAACGACTTCGACGGACACCTCGTTTACTCGAGTGTCCAATACCTGTTCTGAACATCCCGAATCCCGAATCACCATTGCAGCCATGAATACTCCGAAACTCAGCCTCGCCGCCCGCACCGCCCTGTTGGCGGCGGGCCTTTTGTGTCTCACGCCGCTGGCGCAGGGCGCCGACGCGGCCGAAAACTGGAACAAGCACTGCGCCTCCTGCCACGCGAAGGACGGCAGCGGCAGCACCAAGATGGGCAAGAAGCTCAACCTGAAGGATTATCGTGACGCCAAGGTCCAGGAAGGGTTCACCGACGACGTGGCCCTCAAGGCCATCAAGGAAGGCACCAAGGACGCCGCCGGCAAGGAGACCATGAAGCCCTTTGCCGAGAAGCTCAGCGATGACGAGGCGAAGGCGCTGGTCGCCCACGTGCGCACGCTGAAGGCCAAGTAGCCCTTCGTTCGCCCGTGTCCCGCCCTTTGGCGGGACACGGGGTTTTTGCGGCTCGCCGTTGCGACGGAGCCGTTGTCCGCCCGATCCCCACTTCAGCCTCCTCCCGCCGTGAGCAACTCACCCGAACCCCGTCCCTCGTATTTCCGCAACTGGCTGAGCCTCGCCGGCACGGTCCTCGCCTTGAGCGCGTTCTTCGCGTTCGTGCTCCTGTTCGCGGTGGACATGTTCTCGCACCACGGCAACGCCTACATGGGCATCCTGGCCTACGTGGTGGCCCCGGGGTTCCTGGTCATGGGCCTGGCGATGGTGGGGGCCGGGGCTTGGATGCACCGCAAGCATCTTCAGCAGGCCGCGCCCGGAGAGGAACTGCCGTCCCTGACCATCGACTTGGGCCGTTCCGCCGACCGCAAACGGTTGCTCCTGTTCGGTGGCGCCAGCGCGGCGTTCCTGATGCTCACGGCCTTCGGCAGCTTCCAGACGTATCACTACACGGAGTCGGTCCAGTTCTGCGGCCAGGTTTGCCACACGCCGATGAAGCCGGAGTTCGTGACCTACCAGATTTCGCCGCACGCCAAGATCGAGTGCGTGAAATGCCATGTCGGCGACGGGGCCGGCGCCTACGTGAAGGCGAAGATGAACGGCGTCCACCAGTTGGTCGGCGTGATCACCGGCGGCTACCACCGTCCCGTGAAGCCGCCCACCAATCTGCGGCCGGCGCAGGACATCTGCGAACAATGCCATTGGTCCCAACGTGAGGTCGGCAAGCTGGACCGCACCTACACCCACTTCCTCGCCGACGAGACCAACACGCAGTTCAGCGTCCGGCTGAGCCTCAACGTCGGCGGCGGCAGCCCCCGCGGCGGCGAAGCCGGCGGCATCCACTGGCACATGAATCTCGGCCACAAGGTGGAATACATCGCCACGGGCGAACACCGGGAGAACATCCCGTGGGTCCGGCTCACCGATGCCAACGGTGTCGTGACCGAATTCACCACCAAGGATTTCAAGGGTGATCCCGCGAAGGAGCAGCTCCACCGCATGGACTGCATGGACTGCCATAACCGGCCGGCCCACAAATTCCTTTCGCCGAACGACGCCGTGGACCTGTCGATGGCCGCCGGCAAGATTGATCCCGCGATTCCGTGGGCGAAGTCCAATGTCGTGCAGGTGCTCACGGCCGAATATGCGACCGAGACCGAAGCGCTCGCCAAGATTGGAGACGACCTGAAAGCCCGCTACGCCGGCCGGTCCGGGCTGGAGACGATGGTCGCCGAGGCCCAGCGGATCTACTCCCAGAATTTCTTCCCGGAGATGAAGGCCGACTGGCGGGCCTATCCCGACAACGCGAGCCACAAGAACTGGGCCGGGTGTTTCCGCTGCCACGACGGCCTGCACAAGACCGCCGACCGCAAGCGCACGCTCAAGGCCAGCGATTGCAATTCATGCCACGTCATCCTGGCACAAGGCGCGGGCGAGGACCTCGAGAAGCTCAACCCCAAAGGTCACAACTTCTTCCACCTCGACGCCGAATACAGCGACTTCAGCTGCCACAACTGCCACACCGGCTCCTTCCCGAAGGAATAGGCCGGGCCGGCCGTGGCCGTCTCGGGGATGCCGGACCTACCGCGCCCCGGCCCAGTCGACCTCTCACGGGATGCGACGGATGACCTCGTCGCTGCTCGCGTTTTCGTCCGGGAGGTGGGTGATCGTCTGGCGTCCGGTTACCAACTCCTCCGTGCGACAGGCGTTCGAATTTCGGCGAACACCGCCGCGAGGGCGCGCCTCGGTGAGGTTCGGGGCATTTTCCGCCCCCAATCCAGCCGGGCGCGGGTGGCCTCGGGCCGCCCTGCATCGGGAGCGGGCGGATCACGCCAATTGCGTGTCCGGCAGCAAGGGCTGGCCGGCGCCGGCG
>JBIIUN010000396.1:0-4736 GCA_044339945.1 Kapaibacterium sp. (SeqCode) | reverse complement strand
GGGCCACGCGGACCCGGATCTTGCGGTCGGGCCGGGCCGCGTCGCATACCGCGTGCCGGGCGTTGGTGATCAGGTTCACGAGGATCTCCAGCACCTTGTGCTTGTCGACCGTCACGGTCGGGGCGGTTGCGTCGTAGTCGCGGTCCACGGTCACGCTGTTCCGCACCAGCGATTCCTCGTTTAGGCGGAGCGCGTCCTCGAGCAACACCGCCGGGCTGACCGCTTCCGTCAGGCCGTCGACCTTGGCGTAGGTCTGCTGCATCGCGACGATTTCCTTGATGTGGCCGAGGTTCTTGGTGAGCCCAGCGAGTTCGCCGACGAGTTCGTTCCGTTCGTTGTCGAGCTGCCAATACAGCTTGCCGAGGTAATCCGGCAGCAACTTGCCCTTCGGATCCTCGGTGAAGAATTTTCCAAGGTTCCCGGCGTGTTGCTCCAGCAGCCGAACGGCCCGTTGGAGCCCGGAAATGCGCGATTGCCGCAGCCGGTCGCCGACCACGGTCGCTGAAACATTCACGCTGTTCAGCACGTTGCCTACATTGTGGAGCACCCCGGTGGCGACCTCCGCCATGCCGGCAAGACGGGAGACCTCGATCAGGCGGGCTTGGCTCTGGGCGATTTCCGCGGCGGCAGCCTTCCGGGCGCTGAGGTCGGTGACGACCGCGACGGTCGCGATGGTATCGCCGTTGGCCTTGGTCAGCGGCGAGGTCTTGATCGCTACGCTGACCGCCGAGCCGTCCCGGCGCTTGAGCTCGGTCTCGTATTGCTGCCGTTCAAACGCCAGTGCCGCGCCCTGCGGCGGATTCAGCAGTTGCCCGGCGGAAATAGCGTCCAGCTCGGCCGAAGTGCAGCCGACCAGCTCGGCCATGCTTGGATTCGCGTAGAGAATTCTGCCGGAGGCGTCGTGCAGCAGGAGTCCCTCGGTCAGGTTTTCGACGACCGCGCGGAAGCGTTCCTCGCTTGCCAGCAGCGCGGTGGCGGCCCGCCGCCGCTCGGTCATGTCGATCACCTGCACCAGTTGGGCTGGTTCCTCCGCGAAAACATGGGCTTGGGTCGTCAACTCCACGAACAGCACCGAGCCGTCTTTCCGCAGGTGCTGGCATTCCACCGGTTCGGTTGACCCAGCCGGAGCCGCGGCCAAAGCCAGTTCGCAGGCGCAGCCGGCCAGGCGGAGCTGGTGCGTGTCCAGGCGTAGGAATTCAGCCTCCGGATAACCGTAAAGCTCCTCGGCCGCTTCGTTGACTGCGAGGATCCGCTGGTCGGCGACGCCGACAACCAGCATTGGGACCGGACTACGGTGGAACAGGCGCCGATATCGGTGCTCGGCTTCCTTCAAGGCTGCCTCCCTCGCCTCGACCTGACCCAGCATCTGGTTAAACGTATCCGCCAGCAGGCCGAGCTCATCGTTGGAATGCTTGGGCGCCCGCAGCCGAAAATCCCGGCTTTGGCCTATCTTCGCCGCCGTCGCCGCCAGCTGTTGGATCGGCTCAACGAGCAACCGTCGCGAGGGCCGGAGCATGAGCAGGGTAAACCCCGCGCTGAAGACAAAGGCGGCGCAGAGGGCCGCGCAGAAGCTCCGCAGCAACACCATGGCCGGGTCGTGGTAGTCGGCCTTGAGGTGGAGAGTCGCAACCCGGCGGCCCTGCGACTGGATGGGTTCAGTCAGATACAATTTGCCGGCCGACACAATCTGGCCGTCAAGGTGCGTCAGTTGCAGCATTTCCGCGCCCTTGCCGAAACTGGCCAGCGTCCTGCCCTCCAAGTCCACGACTACCGCCGCCTTGATTTCCGGGGCGGTGGCCAACGAAGCCAGCAGTTCGTTGACCTCCGTCAGTTTGCCTTCGGATACCGAGCGCGCGGCATGATCGGCGACCAGTTTTGCGGCCACATTGACGCTGCCGACGACCTCCGACCGGATTTCACTCCACTGAAAGGCGAAGAGAATGACGGCAAAACAGGCCAGCGCGGCCCCGCACACTCCCAGGAAAATGGCAGTGATCTTCCGTTTGATCGGCAAATCGCGAAGGGGCGGCATGACAAAACCATGGCTGGTTTCTCACCTCATCGGCGGGTTGAGGACCAAAGTTTAGGGCGACCTCGCCCAAGCTACCCCCGGAGGTCTGGATAACCCCGGCATAACGGTGGATCGGACCTGAATAACCACCCCGGGAAACCCCTTGGGGACACTTGTCCGGACTTCCCGGGTCCTTCTTCACAATCGGAAAACGCGGTTTCGCGCCAATTTCACCGGCACCGCCCGTAGTTGTTCGACTTGCTCACACCCCCTACTAATAGCTTCCCTCTCTCTGAAGGAACACAATACTAAGGGCGCCAATGAAACTCACGATTGCCAAAGAGCAGTTGCTCGCCGGGTTGCAGGCAGTCCAAAACGTGGTCGGTAGCCGCACCACGCTGCCGATCCTTTCCAACGTCCTGCTGTCCGCCGCGGACGGTCACCTGGAACTGACCGCCACCGACCTCGACGTTACGATTGCCTGTTCGGTGGTCGCCACCGTCGAGCGGCCCGGCCGCACCACGCTGCCGGTCAAGAAACTCTTTGGCATCGTCCGGGAACTGCCCGCGTCCGAGATCGAGCTCGACGTGGACGAGAAGGCGGTCTGCTCCGTCCGCGCCGGCGCCTCGTTCTTCAAGATCAACGGCCTAGCCGCCGAGGAATTTCCGCCGCTGCCGAGCTTCAAGCAAGCCCGCGCCGTCTCCCTGCCGCAGGAAAAGCTCAAGGCGATGCTCCGCAAGACCAGCTTTGCGGTCTCCACGGACGAGAGCCGCTACGTGCTGAACGGCATCTTCTTCAGCCTCAAGGATCACAAGGTCACGCTCGTGGCCACCGACGGTCGCCGGCTGGCCCTGACCGACGAGGAAACCGAGATTTCCGCCGAGGCCCAGGCCGATTTCATCGTGCCGACCAAGGCAATCAACGAGGTCAACCGACTGCTGGGCGGCGCGGGTTCGGTGGAGCTGAAGTATTCGGAAAACCAGGTTTCCTTCACCACCGCCGGCGAAGGCCAGATGGGCGTGCTGATCATCAGCAAGCTCGTGGACGGCAACTACCCGAACTACCGGCAGGTCATCCCGGGCGAATGCCAGGAACGCATCAGCCTGCCCCGCGAGGAGTTCCTCGGCGCGCTGCGTCGCGCGGAGCTGATGACCAGCGACAAGAGCAACTCGGTGAAGCTCGGCTTCAGCCGCAACCAGCTCTCGATCACGGCCAACACCCCGGAAGTCGGCGAAGCCCGCGAAAACCTGGCGATCAACTACAAGGGCAAGGACTTCGCCATCGCCTTCAATCCGGCCTACCTCATGGACCCGCTGAAGGCGCTGGAGACGGACGAGATCGCGTTCGAGCTGATCGACGAACTGAGCCCCGGCGTGGTGAAGGCCAGCGTGCCGTTCCTCTACGTGATCATGCCGATGCGCATGAGCTGAGCGGATTTGCCGGCGGAATTGTCACCAACCCGCCGGCAATTCAGCCTTGTGTTGCCACGGTCCTTCCGTGCCACTGTCGCGCGTCGTGAGTCTGCTTCAGTTTATCGCTTTCGGTTTCATCGGGACGGTCATCGTGACCTCCTTCATCGAGTGGGCCGTGCATCGCTTCGTCATGCACCGGCCGGTCGGCAAGTTCGACTACCCCTTCAAGGCCCATGCGGTCGTCCACCACGGCATTTTCCGGGGTGACGAGAGCTACCACCTCCAAAACGAGAAGGACAAGGAGACGATCCCCATGGCGTGGTGGAACGGCCCGCTCCTGATCGCCATCTGCTCCACCCCGGGCTCGATCGTGGCTTGGCTGCTAGGCCACGGCAGCATTGCCATCGGCGCCTGGGCGGCCGCCGGCGCCTACTACGCGACCTACGAATATCTGCACTGGTGCATGCACCTGCCCCGCAAGCGTGGGCTGGAGCGGTCCGGGGTGTTCTTCCGCCTGAATGGCCACCACATCCTGCACCACCGCTACATGCACAAGAACTTCAACGTGGTGTTCCCTCTGGCCGACCTGTGCCTCGGCACCCTGCTGCTGCGCTCGAAGATCGCCTTCCCGCAGCCGTTGCATCCGGCTGTGCCCGACCTGCAACCGCTGGAGGTAAAGCCGGCCTTGCCGGTGCGCGTGTGGCGCTTCGTCTCGCTCTGCCTGACGGGCGTGAAGTAGTCCGCAACCCAGCGATCCGATCCGTCGCTGGTCCAAAAGCAAAAGCGCGCGAACGAACCCGTTCGCGCGCTTTCGTTTGTCCGGGTTGCGTCTTAAGCGGCCGCGCTGAACTGCGCCGACAGCCCTGAGCCCGAGGTGATCCGGACGCGCCGGCCATTGGCTGCGAGGTGCGTGCAGATCTTGAAGACAGCCTCAGCCTCGTCGGGTTGGCCGATACCGGCTGCGAGGTCGGCGGCGCCGAAGCTCTTCCCGGGATTCGCAGCGAGGTGTGCCACGGCCCGATTCTGCAATCCCAAGACCGCCGCGGCTGCCTTCTTGCCGGCTTCCACACCGGGTTGGTGGTAGGCGTTGATGTTGATCAGCGAGGCGTAGAGCCCGACGGCGCGTTCAAACAGCGCGATCAGCATCCCGACGGTGAACGGGCTGACGTCGCGGACGGTCAGGGTCACGCTCTGCCGGCCGTTCTCGTAAAGGGCGGTGCGGGTGCCGAGGAAAAAGCCGTTGAGGAAATCGCCGCTCGTCGCGCCGGGTTCGACCTCGATGCTGGCGCCGGCGCGATCCTGAAGGACTTCGA
>JBIIUN010000366.1:0-5266 GCA_044339945.1 Kapaibacterium sp. (SeqCode) | reverse complement strand
CCTGATACGACGTGGGCAGGAATCCGCAGCCGTAGTTGCCCGCGCCGCCGCTCAGTCCGCCGGCTGAGTTCATCACCACGAAGCCGGGCAGATCCTGCGACTCGCTGCCCAGTCCGTAGGTCACCCACGCGCCCATGCTCGGCCGGCCGAACTGCTGCGAGCCGGTGTTCATGAAGATCTGCCCCGGCGCGTGGTTGAACGCGTCGGTGTTCATCGAGCGGATGATCGTGAGTTCGTCCGCGACCTTCGCCAGCTCAGGGAACGCCTCGCTGATCCACGCCCCGGACTGGCCGTGCTGGGCGAACTTGAACTCCGGCGCGTAGATCGCCGAGTCGGGCTTGATGAAGGCGTAGGTCTGGCCGCCGAGCACGTCCTTGGGCACCGGCTGGCCGTTGTATTTCGCGAGCGTGGGTTTGTAGTCGAAGAGCTCGAGCTGGCTCGGCGCCCCCGCCATGAACAGGTAGATCACCGACTTGGCCTTGCCGGCGAAGTGGCCCTTCTTCGGGGCAAGCGGGTTGGTGACCCTCGGAGCCGCGCCCGCGGCGGCGATCGCCCGGTCGTTCAGCAGCGACGCCAGCGCAATGGAGCCCAGGCCCATGCCGCATTCACGGAAGAACCAGCGGCGGGAGAGGAAACGCTTCCGTTCAAGATCAAGTTCGTGGGGGAGGTTCATGAGTCAGTTTCCCGGTATGGAAGTAGTCCGTTTTCCGCGAACCGCCAACCCTTCCAAAGCGGCCAGCCGGTTCGCCCTTTCGTCGAAGCTCCAGAAGGTATCGCACCCTAGCAGCAACGCCGAGGCGACGTGCAGCAGGTCGTAGGTGCGGAATCCATGTTTGGCGGTGTGGCGCAACACCAGGTCCTCCTGGCGCGCTTCCAAATCCTGCGGGGCCAGCCGCGTGGTTTCGAGAGCCATGCGGGAACTCACCGCGTCACGGAACTTGGCCGTCGCGAGGAGCGCCTGCTCATTATTGACCCGAAGCTGCCCGGGCTGTCGTGCCTGCCAGACGTGCAGGTGGAAGGCGTTCAGGGTTTCGGCCCGATGAAGCCAGGTGACGGGCAGCAGGACGCCGCTGCCGAAGGCCGCCGTCGCGAGGGTATCCGCCTCGCCGGACTCCGGGAGTTCGAGGAAGAGCCGGACCAGAAAGTTGCTGTCGGCGTAGGCTTTCATTCGCCGGCGATCAATCGGTCCACCGCCTGGGCCTGCTTGCTGGGGATGCGCGGCATTCCCACCTCCCGCCGCCATGCCGCGAAGTCAGGCAACTTCGAAGGTCTTTCGGCCCCAGATTCCGGCATCACCCGATACGTCCGGCCGTCGCGGCGCCGGACCAGCACCGCGCCGTCCGCCTCGGCGGCGTCGAGCACGGTGGCCGGACTGCGATCCAGTTCACGGACGGTGAAAGTCTTCATGTCGGACATCATGTCGGCGTTGGCGCGCGGGTCAACGCCGGGTTCGGTCACTCCTTCGTGATGGTCTCGTCGAGGTTCAGAATGGCGCGCGTGACGGTGCTCCAAGCGGCCACGTCGGTGGCGGTGGCGCCGGCCGGCAGCGGCGGCGGGTTCTTCGGATCGGCAAAGGCGAACTGCGGCGCGTCCTTGGGCCGCTCGGCAAACTCCTTCCGGGCGTCCGCGAGCAGCTTCAGCAGCACGTCGGTTTCCTGGGAGCTGGGCTGGCGGCTGACGCACTGGCGGAAGGCCCACGTCGCCCGTTCCGCATCGGAGCCGGCGGCGCCGACGGCGCGCCAAGCGAGCCAGCGGGCGGCTTGGTTGAACGTCGGCTCGTTCAGCGTCACCAGCGCCTGCAACGGCGTGTTCGAGCGCATGCGGCGGACGCAGCTTTGTTCCGCGGCCGGGGTGTCGAAAGTGAGCATCGAGGGATGCGGCACGCTGCGTTTCCAGAAGGTATACATCGCGCGGCGGTAACGGTCGTCGCCCTCGCTCACGTTCCAGGCGATGGGGCCGTAGGCGAGCGACATCACGCCGTCCGGCAGCGGCGGGAAGACGCTGGGGCCGCCGATCTTGGGCGACAGGAGGCCGGCCGCCTTGAGCGCGATGTCCTGCACGGCCTCGCCGTCCACCCGCACTCGCGGGCCGCGGGCGAGCAGTCGATTGTAAGGATCCCGCTCCAGCAGTTCCGGGGTGACGCGGGAGGACTGCCGGTAGGTCGCCGAGTTCACGAGGAGGCGGTGCAGGTGTTTCTGGGACCAGGCCGTCGGCTTGGCCCTGGAACCGGGAACATTGAACTGCGGCGCCATGAACTCGCTCGCTAGCCAGTCCAACAAGCCGGGATGCGACGGCAGATCGCTCCGCACACCAAAGTCCTCCGGAGTCAGCACCAGTCCGGAGCCGAAGTAGTGCATCCAGACGCGGTTCACAATCACGCGGGCGGTGAGCGGGTTGTCGCGGCTGACCAGCCATTGGGCGAGGCCAAGTCGGTTGCGCGGCGCGTCCTGCGGGAGCGGATTGAGGATGGCGGGCACATCGGCGGCGACAGACGTCGTCGGTTTCTGCCAGTCGCCGCGCTTGAAGATCTTCGTGTCGCGCCGGGGTTGGCGCAGTTGGAGCGCCAGCGTCGTATTTTCGGCGGCAGGCCAATCCTTCCAGGCGTCGTCCCACTGCTTGGCGGCTTCGGCCAAGCTGGGTTCCTGGAACATAAAAACGCGGAACAACTCCCGCCTGGCCGCACCTTCACCGGCTTGGGCCACAGCCAGCAACCCGCGCTGCTTCTCGCTCAGCGGGTCCACCGCGAGCGGTCCGGCGTTGGTGGTGAAGCTCAGCCGCAGCCGGCCCAGCACAAAGCTGGAGACGCGGTCGCTGGAATTGTTGAGGCCGCCGCCGGGCTTGGAATTCACCGTGATCAGCAGGCGCGAGCCGCCCTCGAAACCAACCGGTTGTTCCGCCTGAAACACGGCGCGGCGTTCCAGGTTCCGGCGGCCATGGGTGAAGGCCGCGCCCCAGCCGCCGTTGGTGACCGCGCCGTCGATCATCAGGCTCGCCGGCAGGCCCGTCGGCTCCACGTCGGCGACGGCCCGGGCAAACTTCACCCGGTTGGTCGTCGCGACGAAGTTCGTCGCCCCGGCGTTGGGTGCGGCGAGTTCCTTGAGCGGCGTGAGTTCGACGCCGAACTCGTTCACCAGCCAGTCGCCGTTGCCGTCGAGGCCGGGGCCGTTGTTCGGCAAGTTGCCATGGTTGAGCGCCTCCAGGCGGAACCCGGTTATGTTCGTATGCGGAAGGTCCACCCACACCCGGATGATGGAGCTGTTGTGGACGTCGCCGCCGCCAAGCAGGGAAAGGTCTTCCTGCTTCTCAAATTTCATCGGCGTGGAATGCCATTCCTTGGCGTCAATCGGCTGCCAAGTCGGAAGTGGGGCAGGCATCTTGCCTGTCTGACGGGCTTCCAGCCCGTCAGAAGCACTGGGGCTGGAAGCCCCGGAGACAGGCTGGAAGCCCGTCCCACTGCGTAGCATCTCCAGCCAAGCATCGAACTTCACTGCGACTGTTGGATCGGCGAGCAGCTTGTCCTCAATGGCTTTCGCCGCGGCCACGATGGCGTCGCGTTTCGCCTGCGTGGCCGGCGTCGGCACGTCGAGCTTTGGCTCCACGTCCTGGTTCAGGAAGTCGTAGAACTGGAAGTATTCCTTCTGGGAGATGGGGTCGTATTTGTGGTTGTGGCATTGCGCGCAGGCGACAGTCAGGCCCAGCCACGTGCGGCCCACGGCGTCCACACGGTCGATGATCGTCTCGACGCGGAACTTCTCGGGTTCGATGCCGCCTTCCATGTTCACCATCGAGTTCCGCAGGAAGCCGGTCGCAACGCGGAGTGACGAGTGACGGGTGGCGGGTGACAAAGGTTCACGCCCAGCCAAGAGATCGCCCGCGAGTTGTTCAACCGTGAACTGGTCAAACGGCGTGTCGGCGTTGAAGGCATTGATGACCCAGTCGCGCCACGGCCAGATCGACCGGGTGCGATCCTTCTCGAAGCCGTTCGAGTCGGCGTAGCGGGCGGCGTCGAGCCAGTGCCGCGCCCACTTCTCGCCGTAGTGCGGCGATTCCAGCAGGCGCTCAGCCACCTTGGCGTAGGCGTCGGGCGACTTGTCGGCGACGAAGGCATCCACCTCCGCGGGCGTCGGCGGCAGGCCGGTCAGGTCGAGCGAAACCCGGCGGATCAGGGTCACGCGGTCCGCTTCGGGCGACGGCGCGAGCTTCTCCTGCTCCAGTTGGTGGAACACGAACTGGTCGATTGGGCTGCGTGCCTGCTTGCGGGACTTGGAACCGAGCTTCGGCGGTTCCGGCCGTCGAACGAGCTGGAAGGCCCAGTGTTTGGCGGGGTCCTTGGCGTCCGGCTTCACGGCCTGCGTTTCCGGCCAAGTCGCACCCTGTTCGATCCAGGTCCGCAGCGACGCGATCTGATCCGCGGTCAACGCCTCGCCCTTCTTCGGCATCTTCGCCACCTCCGCATGGGTGCCGGCGACGGCCTGGAGCAACACGGATTCCGCCGGTTTTCCGGGGACGATGGCCGGGCCATGATCGCCGCCCTTGAACGCGTCGGCCTTGCGGTCAAGCCTGAGTCCCGATTCCTGTTTCTTCTCGCCATGGCAGGCAAAGCAGCGCTCGGCCAGCAGCGGTTGGATGTCCCGGGCGAAATCCGCGTTCGTCGCCCCGGAGGCGAGGGACGTTCCTAGCAGACCGAGCAACCTGGCGAGCGGCAGAAGAGTGAAGCGGGATTTCATGGCGACAGCCTTCCAAGGACGAATCCCAGCGGCGAGCCTTCAATTCTCGTTGGGCCGCGGAGAAACCCGATCCGTGCTGTGGGCTTGGGGAGGACAAATCCATCGTCGCCGCGGCCTCCGGACTGGCGTTTCACCTGAACCATCCGCAGATTGGCTTCCCGGTGCCGGCAGATTTTGGGTTCGCCGGTTGCCGGCCCGCGGCTCGGTTGCCTTTGCCACGAACCACCCCCGGGGTTCGTTTACCCCGACGGCCGCTGGTGCTCGGCACCGGCGGCCGTTGCATTTCCGGACCGCGATGTCCCCGCTCGGTTCGGAGTGGTTCGATGGCCACACCTGGCTTGCGCCGGCTTGCTTCCGGCGGACGGCGGGTTGAACGTCCCGCCATGAAAAAGGCCATCCTGATCGGTGCGGTTGTCGTCGTTCTTGCCCTGGTCGCCGCGGTCGTGTTGTTGGGCACCAATGTGGGCAAGCTGGTGAAGGCCGGCATCGAGACCTTCGGCCCCAAGTTCACCCAGACGACCGTTACCGTGGCGTCCGTG
>JBIIUN010000034.1:0-18118 GCA_044339945.1 Kapaibacterium sp. (SeqCode) | reverse complement strand
CCCCGCCCCGGCCATGCAGGTCGGACGCCCCGGCCTGCTCGCACCACCGGAGCAAGGCGGACAATCGGCAATTGGCGGGCACGGATTCCATCGCGATGCCGGAGCATTCGTTTACATCAGTAAAAGCACAAGGCCAAACTTACCGTTTCTGCCAGAAATTGGGGCGGCGGCGGGCCACCAATTGGGTGACGAACCCGTGGATCCACGCCAGTTCACCACCGGCGATAGCGCGAACGCTCCACCGCGGCTCAGCGCCGTTTCCGGCCGCCGCCGAAGAGACCGCCGAGCAGGCCGCGTGTGATTTCCCGGGTGACCATGCCGGTGAGCGTGGTCGTGGCGGAACGGGCGGCGGACTTCATCACGGTTTCGCCCAACGACTGCGCCGGACGCCCGACGCGGGCGCGTTTCGGCGCCGCTTGCGGCAGGGGTTTCACTGCCGGAGCCTGGATCGGCGGGGCCACGGGAGCTTCGTCCTCGCTGCCGAACAGCCGGCTGAAGAAGCCCCGCTTGGGCTCGGACACCGGCGGCGCTTCCGGTTGGGCGGCGGCCACGACTCCGGACAGGTGTTCGTAGGCGGACGGCCGGTCCACCAGTTCCTCATAGACGCCGGCGACGAGGGATTCCGCCATCAGCCTCTCCCGGACCGAGGGGCCAATGGGTCCGAGCTGCGAACGCGGCGGGACGATGAAGGCCCGTTCCACCACGGCCGGCTGGCCCCGCTCATCCAGCAGGCTGACGAGCGCCTCGCCCACGCCGAGGTGAGTGAGGACTTCCTCGGTATCGAAGGCGGGGTTTACCCGGAAACTCTGCGCGGCGGCCCGGACCGCCTTCTGCTCCAGCGGCGTAAAGGCACGCAGGGCGTGCTGGATGCGGTTGCCAAGCTGGGCCGCGACCTTGTCCGGGATGTCGCGCGGATTTTGGGTCACGAAGAACACCCCGACGCCCTTCGAGCGGATGAGGCGGACGACCTGCTCGATCTTTTCCAGCAGCGCGTCCGGGATGTCCGAGAATAGGAGGTGGGCCTCGTCAAAGAAGAACACGAGCTTCGGTTTCGGCAGGTCGCCGGCCTCGGGCAGGTTCTCGAACAGTTCCGACAGCAGCCACAGCAGCGCCGTGGCATAGACCTTGGGCGACGTCATCAGCCGGTCGGCCGCGAGGATGTTGATCACGCCACGGCCCTGCGCATCGGTCTGGATCAGGTCATCCAGGTTCAGCGCCGGCTCGCCGAAGAAACATTCCGCGCCCTGGGTCTCGAGCTCGAGCAACGCCCGCTGGATCGCGCCGATGCTGGCCTTCGAGATGTTGCCGTATTCCGTGGTGAAGGCAGCGGCGTTGTCCCCCAAATACCGCACGGTGGCGCGCAGGTCCTTCAGGTCGAGGAGCAGCAGGCCGTGTTCGTCGGCGATCTTGAAGACGAGGTTCATCACGCCGGCTTGCACGTCGTTGAGCTGGAGCAGGCGGGACAACAGCAGCGGCCCGAGCTCGGAAACCGTCGTCCGCACCGGATGCCCGGATTCGCCGAAAACGTCCCAGAACGTGACCGGGCAGCCGGCCGGCGAGCGGCCGCTGAGGCCGAGCTCGCGGTTGCGTTCCTGCACCTTGGCCGACTGGCCGCCGGGCTGGCTCAGGCCCGCGAGGTCGCCCTTGATGTCCGCGAGGAACACCGGCACGCCCTGCGCGCTGAAGCTCTCCGCGAGCGTCTGCAACGTGACGGTCTTGCCGGTTCCCGTGGCCCCGGCGACGAGGCCGTGGCGGTTTGCCATCGCGGGAAGGAGGTGAAGTTCGCGGGCGGCGGTCTTGGCGATGAGGATGGGTGCGGCGGACATGCGGACGAAGTTGTGCCCGGACAAATGGCCGTTCGCCGGCGGAAAAGCAAACCGCCGGCGGCGGGTGGCTTTTCGGGAATTCACGTTGCCACCCGAGGGCATTCCCCGGTTTGCTCTCGCCCATGAAGCTCACCCGTTTTGCCCTCGCGGCCTTGGCGTCGTTCCAACTCCTGGCCGGTCCAGTCGAGGAAATGTCCGGCGCGGCGAAAAACTTCCTCGCGGCCCTCAACGAGGAACAGCGCGGCAAGGCGTCGTTCGGCTTCGAGGCCGACGAGCGCGAAAACTGGCACTTCATCCCGAAGGAACGGAAAGGCGTCACCCTCAAGGAACTCGAACCGGCGCAGAAGACGCTCGCCTTCGGCCTGCTGTCTTCCGCGCTCAGTCACCAAGGTTACCTCAAGGCCACCACGATCATGACGCTGGAGCGAATCCTCCAGGACATCGAGGGGCCGAAGCGGACCTTCCCGCGCGATCCGGAGCTGTATCACGTCAGCATCTTCGGCACGCCCGATCCCAAGGGCACCTGGGGCTGGCGTTTCGAGGGCCATCACCTGTCGGTCAACCTGACGATCGTGAAGGGCGAGCTCGTTTCCGGCAGTCCGACCTTCTTCGGCACGAACCCGGCGGAAGTCCGCACCGGCCCGCGCGCCGGCCTGCGTGTGCTGGGCGTGGAGGAGGACCTCGGCCGGCAGCTCGTGCAGTCGTTGGACGAGAAGCAGCGCGCCGTGGCCGTGGTCGAAACCAAGGCACCGGACGACATCCTCACGGGGAACAAGCGGGTGGCCGACCTCGGTGCGCCGAAGGGATTGCCGCTGGCCAAGCTGACGAAGGCCCAAAAGGCGACGGCCAAGCAGTTGCTCAACGAATACGCCGGCCGGCTACGCGGCGAACTGGCAGCCGCCGACCTCAAGGAGATTGAACAGGCCGGCTGGGACAAGGTTGTGTTCGCCTGGGCCGGCGGCACCGCCAAGGGCGACAAGCATTACTACCGCCTGCACGGTCCGACCTTCCTGCTCGAATACGACAACACCCAGAACGACGGCAACCACGTCCATGCCGTCTGGCGCGAACTCAAGGGTGACTTCGGCCGGGACCTGCTCGCCGAGCACCTGAAGACCAGCCACGGAAAGTAAGGTAGCACTGGCCAGCGGGCCGGTTCCTACGCAGATTCGGCGCGCATGGATCCCAATCTGAAGCAGGGGCACTTTGCCAAGAAGCAGCTCTTCTCGAAGAGCGGCATCATCCGCTGGAGCCATCGCCGGCGCTTTGAGGTGGCGGTGGCCAAATCGTCGGCCTTCGCCGGCTTGCGGGTGCTCGACTTCGGCTGCGGCGACGGCACCTACCTGGCCATGCTGCTGGAATCCAAGAATGCCCCGCGTGAGGCGGTCGGGGCGGAATTGGAGTCGAAGGTGGTGGACCAAAACCGGGAGCGGTTCGGGGCAAATCCCAACCTCGGATTCGTGCTGCAATCCGACCTAGAGAACCCCGCCCAGTTCGGCACGTTCGACGTGGTCGTGTGCATGGAGTGCTTCGAGCACATGACGGACCCCGACCATTACCTGGACTTGCTGCACAAGTTGCTGCGCCCGGGCGGCAAGCTCCTGCTGAGCGTGCCGGTCGAGACGGGATTGCCCGTTGTCTTCAAGCAGGCAATCCGGCGCATCGCCGGCTGGCGGAAGATCGGCGATTACGCCACCACCCTGCCCTATACGATGGGCGAACTGGCCAAGAGTGTTTTCGCCGGCGCCGAACAGCACATCCCCCGCGTTCGCCACCAGATGGGCGACGGCGGGGTTTCCCACTGCCACAAGGGTTTCAACTGGATGAACCTCCGGGATCGCATCGCCAAACGGTTCGTCCTCGACCGCGTCTCCGCGTCGCCCATCGAATGGCTTAGCCCGCATCTCGCCAGCCAAGCTTGGTTCGAAGCCCACAAGCAGTAAGCGGCCGGCCGTCGAGCTCCAGCCTTTCCCCCGACTGAAGATGCTCTGGCTGGTGGTCGTCCTCCGGGTGCTGGCGAACCCCTGCTCCAACGCCCTGCAGAAGGTCCTCGCCGGCCGGGGCCTGCGGCCCCTGTGGGTCATCGGATTCGCCCACCTGGGTTTGACCGTCCTAACAATTCCGTGGCTGCTCGGGCATCGGTTGCCGACGACGCCGGGGTTTTGGTGGAACCTGGGCGCCAGCGCCGCCCTGGCAACCTTGGCCAACACCCTGATCGTCCATGCGGTGCAGCGGGCGGACCTTTCGCTGGTGGGGCCGGTGAATTCGTTCAAGCCAGTCGTGAGCCTGCTCCCGGGCTGGCTCTTGCTCGGGGAACGGCCAACCCTGGCGGGCCTGGCCGGGATCGCCCTCGTCGTGGCGGGGAGTTGCCTGCTTCAGCCCCGCGGCGCCGGACGGCCTTCCCTGCGGGGACTCTTTGCGGACCGGGGCGTGCAGCTGCGGGTCGCGGCCCTGATTCCTTCCGCCATCGAGGCGGTGTTCCTCAAGCGGGCCCTGGCCCAGGCCACGGCGTCGGAAGTCTTCGTGGCTTGGTCAGTCCTTGGACTGGGCGCCGTCGCGGTGGCGCTGATCGCCAGTCGCGGGCTCCGGGAAGCCGGCGCGCACGTCGTGCTGGCCAGGAGAAATTTGCCAACCGTCGCCGGACTGATCCTGACCACGGGCAGCATGCAATTCTGCACCGTGGTCGCGCTGGCCGAGTTGCAGGTGGGTTACGCCCTGGCGTTGTTCCAGACTTCCTCGGTGATCACGGTGCTACTGGGTTGGGCGTGGTTCGGGGAGACCGATTTTCGCCGTCGGTTGACCGCCGCCAGCGTCATGGCCGCCGGGGCCGCCGTGATCGTGCTGGCCCGGTAGGAATGGATACCGACCGGTTCCCCGATCAGTTGACCGGGATCTTGTAGAAGCACTTCCAATCACCCGCCGCGGAACCGAGGGAAACTCTCTTCCCGGCGAACCACTCCACGTGACCGTCCTCGAAGAGGAAGTTTCCGCCGGTGGGCGCTCCGCCGCCGCCGTAGTGGTTGGGCGTCTTCCAGTTGCGGCCGGCGTCCATGGTCACCCACTTGAGGCGGGTGTCATAGATGTTGGTCGTCTTCGGACCCAAACCCTGTAACCGGTCGATGAGCACCGGCGCGCGCGAAAACTCGCCACCCATCTTCTTCCGGGCCGCCCACTGACCCAATCCCTCCGAGTTGTGCGGCCAGTCTTCACCGGCCCCAACGGTCCGGCCCGGGAGGTAGAAGAAGCCGGTAAGGATGGGATTCCGTTCCGAGTTGGCGTCGCCCGCCCGCCAGGTGTCCGCCTGGCGATGCCACTCGTCCGTGGGGCAGAACAGGACGTTGTTCGCGGCCTTCTTGTCGGTCTTCGAGTTGGGTTTGCCCGACTTGATCAGGTAGTTCTGCCAGAAGTTCGCGAGGTTGGTGCTCATCCAGCTCAGCCCCAATCCCTGCCGGTTGTCGGGAAACGAATCCTGGAAATCGCCGGCATACATCGCGAGGGCGATGCCCCACTGCTTCTCGTTGCTGGCGCACAGCGATTTCTGGGCGGTCGCCTTCGCCTTGGCCAAGGCGGGCAGCAACATCCCGGCGAGGATCGCGATGATGGCGATTACGACGAGCAGTTCGATGAGCGTGAAGCCGTGACGGGGCCGAAGGTGGGTTTTCATGGGTCAATTCACGGGCCGGCTGGTGCGTTCGCTGAGCCAGATCATGTCGCGGTTGTTGGCGGAGGCGACGTTCAGGGGCATGTCGTAGAACTTCACCGGCTGCACCGTCCGGTTGTCCAGCCACTTGCGGATCTCCGAGTGGCCATCCGCAAAGGAGACGCCGGCCGCCCGATTGTGGTAGCTGGCCGGGTAGTCGATGATCCGAGCCTGCCCCGGATTCTCCACCATCTGATTGGCAAATCCGCCGGCATTGATGCTGTCCGGATGCTCATCGAGCAGCACGTAAAGGTCGCTGGGGCCGGCGGCGGCGAGGTCGGACGTCTTGTAGAACGTCCGGTATCTCTTCTGGTTTGCGACCATCGAGCCGCCTGGCGGCAGCCATTCGCCCGGACCGCCCATCGCCTGGCTCATGCCCATGCTCCGCACCCGGCTGTGTTTCTGGCCTCCCAGCCGGATCTGGCTGACGTCGGCGGGGCACTTGTAAACGGCGGTGCTTTGGAGGTAGCGGGCGAACTTCGAGAATTTCTCATCCATTAGCATGAGCTTGTTCGTGTTGTCCGTCGGATATGGCCCGGGCCAGCCCAACCAGCCGCCGACCCACTGATACGCCTCGTCGCGCGCATTGCCCGGCGCGGTGATCCGCTCCTGGTTGTCCAGCGGATACATCAGATGCGCCAATTGAAGCTGCTTGAGGTTGCTCATGCAGGAGATGCCCTGCGCCTTGGTCTTCGCCTTGCTCAGCGCCGGCAACAGCATGCCGGCCAGGATCGCGATGATGGCGATGACAACGAGCAATTCGATCAGCGTGAATCCGCCGGGGCGGCGGGACGGCAACGAGGTTCGGTATGACTTCATGGGCATGCGCTCAGGCAGTGATGGAGTTGATGACTTCGCCATGGACGTCGGTCAAGCGGCGGTCCACGCCGTTGTGGCGAAACGTGAGCTGGGTGTGCTCGACGCCCAGCAGTTTCAGGATGGTCGCGTGGATGTCGTAGACTTGCGTGGGGTTTGCCCGGTCGAGCGGCTTGTAACCCCATTCGTCGCTCAACCCGTGCGTGATGCCGCCGCGGATGCCGCCGCCGCAAAGCCAGTTAGTGAACACGAACGGATTGTGATCGCGCCCCTTCCCGCCCTGCGCGCACGGCATCCGGCCGAATTCGGTCGTCCACAGGATGATCGTGTCGTCGAGCAGGCCGCGTTGTTTCAGGTCCTTGATGAGGGCCGCAATCGGCTTGGCCATGCCGAGCGAGAGCGGGCCGTGGTCGCGGGCGATGTCCTCATGGGAATCCCAGTTGCGCCGCGGAAACCCGTTGTCGTTGCCCGACCAGATCTGCACGAAACGGACGCCCCGCTCCAGCAGGCGGCGCGCGGTCAGGCACTTCCGGCCCATGATGTCGGTCTCCTCGGGCACGTTGATTTCGGCAGGCCATTTCTTGGTCGTTCGGTCGATGCCGTAGAGGTCGAACACCCAGTCCGGTTCGCGCGACAGGTCCAACGCCTCGGGCGCGGCGAGTTGCATCCGGGCGGCGAGTTCGTAGCTGCGAATGCGCGCCTCCAGCCGCGAGTCGCCGGGACGGTCCGCGGCGTGGAATCGGTTGAGCCGTTCCAGCACGTCGAGGCTCGCGGCTTCCGACGCCGGCTGGATGAAACCCGACTTCGCCGGTGGGAAGAGGTCTTCAATCGGGTCCGCCGCGCCCACCCGAACGAGCGTTCCCTGGTGTTGCCCCGGCAGGAAGCCGGCGTCCCAGTTCTTCGCCCCGTTCGACGGGAACCCGCGCACATCGGGCATCACGACGAACGACGGCAGATTCTCATTCTCCGTGCCCAGCGCGTAGCTGACCCACGCGCCCATGCCCGGAAAGCCCGGCGTGTTGAAGCCGGTGGCCTGGAGCAGCGTGGCCTGCGAATGCACGCCCGTCTTGCCGACCAGGTTGTGGATGAACGCCAGCTCATCCGCGACCTCGCCCAGCGGGGCCACGATGTCGCTCAGCATCTTGCCGCATTGGCCGTAGGGCCGGAACTTCCACGGCGACGCGAAGGTCGCGCCCAGGCCGTCCTGAAACAGCTCCACCTTTTCGCCGGCGTCCCACTTCTCACCGTTCCGTTTTTCGAGCAGCGGCTTGTGGTCCCACATGTCTACGTGGCTTGCCGCGCCGGCCATGAACAGTTGCACGACCCGCTTGGCCCGCGGCCGGAACGGCGCCGGATGGGCACTAGACGGCTTGGCCGAGCCGCCTCCCGCCGCCAGCAAGCCTTGCTCACCCAGCAACGTCGCCAAGGCAATGCCGCCGAGCCCCCCGCCGGAGCGCCAAAGGAATTCGCGGCGCGACTGTGGGGTGGCGGCGAGCCGCTGATGCCAGGGTGAGGTGTTCATGCGTCAACGGCGTGCTTGGTGTTTGCAGTGGCACCGGCGCCCTCGCCGGTGGTGGTGCAGCAGGCGCCCTCGCCTGCTGAGATCCCAGTCCGTTCGACAGGCGAAGGCGTCTGCGCCACTAGCCGCCGCCAATACCAGTTTCGGCCAAGTTCACTTGGGGGCTGCGAATCAAACATGGCTTCAATCCACGAACGCAAACTCGTTCAGGTTCAGGATCACCCGGCAGGCATTCGCCAGCCCGTGCTGCCCGGCGAACTCCACCAGCGTGGCACGCTCGCCGGCCGAAGGTGCACGCCCCACGGCCACGCGGAACGCCCGCTCAATCCGGGCTTCAGTTGAACTGGCCTCGCGTTCCATCCGGGCCGCGAAGTGTTTCGCCATGGCCACGGTGAGCTGGTTGTTCATCAACGCCAGCGCCTGGAGCGCGTTCAAGGTCTCGTTGCGCCGATCCACCGACATCGAAGGGTCCGCGCAGTCCAGCACCCGCATGAACGGCTGCGGCTGCGACCGCACCAGGAAACGGTAGACCGACCGCCGCTGGGACTTGGGGTCCTCCGGGTCGTGCAGCTGGTATTCGTAATGCGGCGAATGCTCCGGCCGTTCGAGGACAAAGTCGCGGAAGCTTGGGCCGCCCATGGTCAGGTCGAGCTTGCCCGCCACCGCCAGAACGCTGTCGCGCACCGCCTCCGCCTCCAGCTTGCGCCGGTTCATGCGCCAGAGCAGCCGGTTGTCGGCATCGATGGATTGCGGATTGCGGATTGCGGATTGCGGATCGGCCCCATCATTCCGCGTTTCGGAGACCTGCCGATACGTGCTGCTGAGCACGATCAGGCGGTGAAGCGCCTTGAGCGATTGGCCACCGTCGCGGAATTCGGCTGCCAGCCAGTCGAGCAGCTCCGGATGCGTCGGTTTCTGGCCCATGCGCCCGAAGTCATTCGGGGTGTCCACAATCCCGCGGCCAAAGTGGTAGTGCCACACGCGGTTGACGATCACCCGCCAGGTCAGCGGATTCCGCGCATCGGTCAGCCACTGCGCCAAGGCCACCCGCCGCGCGCTTTCCGCCGCCGCCGAATCCACCGCCAAGTCGCCGTTGCCACCGACGAAACGCACCGTCCCGGGACCGACTTCCTTGCCCGGTTTATTCACGTCGCCGCGGTTCAGCGCAAAGATCGTCCGCGGTTTGCCGCCATCCGGCCCCGTGCCGCGGAACGCCCCGCCGCCGTGATGAACGGTTCCGGCGTAAACCACCTTGGCCGCCGGCAGCTTCGCCAAGGCGCCCTCCACCGCTTCCAACTCGGTTTTCACCGTCGCCAACCGGTCGCGGGAACCATCGTCCGGCACTCGCGCCAGCAACTCCTTCCGCGCCTCCTCCAGCGGCTCACGCTTCGGCGCAAACGCCGTCTTGGTGAAGCTGTGGAAGTAACCGTCGGTCAAATTCTGCCGCGCCCAACGCGGTCCGGCCTCGATGCTATCGGTCGAGGTCACCTCCGCGCCCAGCGCGAGGTTGCGCCCGTCGGCCGCCAGGACCTGGAGTTCAGCGAGTGCGAAGATGAAGTCGTTCTGCCGCGGCGCGAGCTTCGTGGCGGTGACGCGGACGTAACGCGCCGACTTGCCGCCAACCTTCGTCTCGCGCGGCGCCACGCCGGGATTCGGCACGTCGGCCTCCGTCTGGTCTTCCAGCACAGTCACGCCGCCCGCGAAACCCGCGTCGTCCGACGCTTCGATCCGGAAGCGGACCGGAAAGCCGAAACCGGCGCCGATGCCCGCGAAGTCGTCGTGGCACGCAGCATACACGAGCCGGTCGATCGGCACCGACCGACCAAGATCTACTTGGACCCACTTCGTCACGTCGGCCTTCGCCTCGATCTGGCTGTGCCAACCAAACTCAGCCCGTTCGGTCCGGCCCTCGCCGGCCTTGAGATCGGCGAGCAACCGGTCGAGCAATTGCAACGGGCGCCCGCCGGCAGCGTTCAGCTTTTTCTCCAGCTCGGACTTCGACGCCTGGAGTTCCTTTTTGCGCGCCTCCAGCTGGGCCCGTTCCCGCGCCACGGCCGGATCGGTGTCGAAGCGCTTGTCGGCCCGGTCGAGCGCGGAAAACACCGCTGTCATGCGGTAGTAATCCTCCGACGATACCGGATCGAACTTGTGATTGTGGCACCGCGCGCACTGCACCGTGCTGGCGCAGAAGGTGTTCATCACGTTCGCCACCATGTCGTCCCGGTCGAGGAGCCGGGCGATCTTGCCGTCGGTTTTCGTCTCAGGCACTTCGGCGTGGCCGATCAGATCCCACGGCCCGGCGGCGATGAAGCCGAGCGCCGAGACGCCATCCTCGGTGTCCGGCCACAGCACGTCGCCCGCGACCTGCTCCTGCACGAAGCGGCCGTAGGGCTTGTCTGCGTTGAGCGCGCGAATGACGTAGTCGCGATACGGCCACGCATTCGGCCGGGGCTGGTCCTTGTCGTAGCCGTGCGTCTCGCCGTAGTGGACCACGTCGAGCCAATGCCGCGCCCAGCGCTCGCCGTAGTGCGGGGAAGCGAGCAACTGCTCCACGAGCCGTTCATATGCGTCACCCGCGGGATCGGCGACGAAAGCGTCCACGGCTTCCGGCGTGGGAGGAAGCCCCAGCAAGTTGAAGTAAACCCGGCGAATCAGCGTGCGCCGGTCCGCCTCGGGCGACGGCGCCAACCCTTCCTGCTCCAACCGGGCGAACACGAACCGGTCCACCGGCGTGCGCACTCGGCCCGCGAGCGCCGGACTTCGCAATTCCGGTTCCGCCGGCCGCACGACGGGCTTGAGCGACCACCAATCGAAGTCGTCCAACTTCGACTTCCCCTCCGCCGCCAGCAACCCGGCAGCCGCCAGCCAAACACCAACGATGGCCGAGGCGACTTGCTGGAACCGAGAGGTCTCTCTGATTGAACGCATGGACGGGGAACGGTGACCGGCGGAGAGTAATCAGCCCGACATGCGCTAGTCATCCCTCGACTTGGTGACGAAGCGGTTTTCGCCGGTCTCTACTAGCCGGCGACGTCGTCCTGCTCAGGGAATAAGGCCAAGCCAGTCCGGGGCAACTTCACACCGGCAAACGATCCGATCTCGTGAGTTTCCTCGATCACCAAACGAAATGGGTCATCCGCAGGATTCTGTGCCAATCCGACCAGCTTGGGATCGGCCTGCAGGAGGGAGACAGCCAGCGTCTCGGCCTGTTCCGTCGAGTCCGCCTCGACGAAGACGGAGGTAAAGAATCCGTGGCGCTGCGTAACCCCGTCGACGGCAGCGAGGATATTCTCTCCGAGGATGGAAACGCGATACTTGCCCATCGTTCCTCCACGCTTGAGGACTACCTCCCCAGCACCGCCCGCAGCGCGCCAACGAACCGCTCATTCTCCGCCGGCGTGCCGACCGTGATGCGGAGCCACTCCGGCAACTGGTAGCTGCCCATCGGGCGCGTGATCAGGCCGCGGCGTTGCAGTTCGGCGAACACACGGGCGCCGTCGCCGACCTTCACGAGCACGAAGTTCGCGGCCGACGGGACGTATTCCAGGCCCAGTGAACGAAAGGTCTCCTCCAGGAATTCGCGGCCGCGCCGGTTGTTCTCGCGGGTGGCGGTCAGGTGATCGCCGTCTTCGAGGGCCGCGAGGGCGCCGGCCTGGGCAATCGAGTTCAGGTTGAACGGCTGCCGCACCTTCTCGATGGCCGACACGAGCGCGGGCGCCGCGATGCCGTAGCCCAGCCGCAGGCCGGCCAGGCCGAAGATCTTCGAGAAGGTCCGCATCAGGATCACGTTCGGGTGCTTGCCGGCGCGAATCAGGGCGAGGGAATCGAACGGTTCCTCGAGGAACTCGACGTAGGCTTCGTCCAGCGCGACGAGGACGTGCGGCGGCACTTCGGCGAGCAGCTTCGCGAGGTCCGCGTTGGAGGTGAGCGTGCCGGTCGGGTTGTTCGGATTGGCGAGGAACAGGACCTTGGTGCGCGGCGTGATGGCCGCCAGCAGCGCCGGGATGTCGCTGCCGAATCCCTTTGCCGGCACGGTCACCAGCTTCGCCCCGAAGAGCGCGGTCACGATCGGGTAAACCGCGAAGCAGTATTGCGACACCACCACCTCGTCGCCCGGCTGGAGCGCCGCGTGGCCGATGAACTCGATGATCTCGTTGGAGCCATTGCCCAGCACCAGATTGGCCGGCTCGACGCCCAGCTTCTCGGCGAGCTTGCGCTTGAGGTAAAACGCATTGCCGTCGGGATAGAGGTGCAGGTTGCGCAGCACCTTTTCCATGGCGGCCAATGCCTTGGGCGAGGGGCCGAGCGGGTTTTCGTTCGAGGCCAGCTTGACGATGGACGCGGCGTCGAGGCCGACCTCGCGGGCGACTTCCTCGATGGGTTTGCCGGGGACGTAAACGGGCAGCGTGTCGAGATTCGGATTGAGCGCGACGGAACTCATGTGCGCGCGGAGAGTTGGTCGAAGCCGGCCGGCCGGCAAGTTCGCCGGCGCCCTCGCCAATCCAAACCGCTACCCCAGCGAGCCGATCAGGATGTGCCCGCACGGGACGAAGCCAGCCTTCTGGAGCGTCTGGCGGGAGGCCACGTTTTCCGGATTGCAGCGGGCAGCCGGCACGGCGCCGAGTTCGTAGCACTCGCGCTTCAGTTCCTGCACCAGCCACCCGCCCAGGCCACGTCGCCGGTGCGCCGGCTCCACGTCCATCCAGATGTCACCGTAGGGCCGGTTGTAGTGGAACAGGATGCCGCCTTTGCCGACGGCGGTTCCGCCGAGTTCCACCTGCCATTCGCCACCGCCCTGCCGCCGTTCACCGGCCGCGTGAATTTCGTCTCCCGGCGTCAACCGACGCAACGAAGCGCCCGGGAAGTCCAACGCCGTGGTGAGTCCGTCACGGAAGACGATCCGTTCGCTCGTCAGGTCGCGGCCGTAGAGCTGGGCCATCACGCCGAGTTGGCCGCAGTTGGTTTGCGCCTCGAAAAGCTTCACCCCAGTGGCCGCCAGGAAGGCTTCGAAAACTTCAAACGTCCGGGCCCGGGCGGCGGGCAGCAGGTAGAACTCGAAGACCGTGGGCTTGCCGGTCCACGGACCACCGATGGCAACCTCCGCAAAACCCACCGCGGTTTCACCCAATTGCACGCGGTAGATCAGCGTCCAGCCGGGCCGCCGATGGATCTGGTCATGGACGATCTGCGTGTTCGCCTCCTCGCGTAATCGGGTGCGCAGAGGCAGGACTTCGGCGGGTGGAACCAACTGGATCGTGGGTTTCATGGTCTCCTTGTCGGCACTTTTCGGGCGGACGCCGCCGAGGTCACATAGGTCTGCGCCAGTAGCAAGCCCGCCTTCACCCGGGCCGCCAGGGCCATGGGTAATTGCTCGCGCGTCGAGCCCCTTTTACCCCAAGCGCCGATGCGGAGTTGGAAGACATCTTAGGCCCCGCCGGGAAATCACGCTGCTGCTCCGCCGTGAGCTGAAGCATGCTACACGCCGCGTCCGTATTGCATAGGGTGGCGAAGCTCCCCTGCGTTGCCCCGGTCCGCGAACTTCCCTTGGTTCCGCCGCCTTCGCCCGCTATTCCTACGACGCCATGTCGCTGACCGGGAAAAAACTGGGCGTGCTCCTGTCCGCCAAGCCCACCGAACCGTCGTTCCAACACGGTGTTGAGTTCGCCGCCGCCGCCATGGGCAAGGGTTGCGATGTTTACCTCTATTGCCTCGACGAGGCGGTGCTCGGCGTGCGTGAACCGCGCTTGCAGGCGCTCAAGGCGCAAGGGCTCAAGTTCTACGCCTGCGCCTACGGGGCGCATCAGCACGGCGTGCCGGTGGACGACGCCGCGGCCTTCGCCGGCCTGACCGTGGTGAGCGACCTCGTGGCGGCGACGGACCGGTTTGTGAGCTTCAACTGACTTTCCCGCGATGAAACCCAAGCTGCTCCTGCTCGTGACGAGCGATCCCCGCACCAGCGCCCGCCCGGCCGAAGCCGTCCGCATCGCCGCGGGCATCGGCACCTGGAAGAAGGCCGATGTGACGCTCTACCTGCGCGGTCCGGCCGTGCTCGCGGCCGGCGAATGGGTCGATGAACTTCAGGAGGACGACAACTTCACCCGCTACCTGCCGATCGTCGCGGACTTCGGCCGGCCGGTTTACGTGCAGGCCGGCGCGCCGGAACTGGCCGACGCGGGCGAACTCGCCGTAAAGACCGAGGCCATCGACGATGCCCGCCTCGCCGAACTTACCGCGCAGTCCACCTACGTGTTGCGCTTCTGAACCTCGCCGCCATGCCGACCCAATTGCACATCCTCACCCGCCCGGCAGACGAACTGGTTACGACGCTGCTTGAACGGGAACGCGCCGCCGGCCAAACGCAGGTCGAAGTCGTGGACCTCACGCAACCGGCCCCGGACTACGGCACCCTCGTGGAGAAGGTTTTCGCCGCGGATTCCGTCGTGACGTGGTGACGTCGGGCCACGGGGCGGAAAAGCGCCGTCACTTCTTCTCGTCGGGCTTTGTTTCCGGCGGCTTCGGCGGCGGCACGGTCAGCCAGAGGGAATCCGTCTCGCGGATGAGCAGGTCGGTGAAGCCCTGCGGCACGCCGTTGTTCTCGCCGGTGGTCGCCAGGGCGAACACGGCACGACGCTCGCGTCCGTCGCCCGCCACCACGATTCGAATCGGCCCGTTGAACGGCGGCACATTCGTTGGTGCCGACCAGCGCAGGGTGGCTTCCGTCGCCTTTTCGGCGACCTCGACGTCGGGCGCAGCAACCTCCGCCGGCGCGCCTTCGACCCGGGCGGTGAGCTTGCCGGTGTGGCCCGCCTGCCGCGCGATGGAGAGCTTAACGTCGTTGGTCGCACCCGCGGTAAGGGTGAACGCCGCGGCTTCCACCGTGACCCGAAAGTCCGGCACCGCCCGGACCAGGCTGAGGCGATAAAGCTGATCGGCGCCACCCCTTCGGAGCAGGCTGCCGACCGCGAGCACGAAGCGCCCGTCCGCCGGCGCGGTCCATTCGAGCTGCGGATCGGCGCTGGTCGCATCGTCGTTGCGGGTGAGTTCCTTGCCTTCCGCGTCCTCCACCGCCAGCCAGGCATCCACCGGGAATCCCAGCGCCACCGCCTGCACGGCGAAAGCGAACCGCTCGTCCTTCTTCGCTGCGAAGGCGAACCGGTCCACGTCGCCCACCGGGTCAATTCGGCCGCTCACGGCACCTGGGACGGGCAGTTCCTGCGCGGCCGCGGCGGTCGCATTGGGCTCGTGCTCCAGCAGCTCTGGCCCGAGGCCCACCGGCAAGCGCGGCAGCCGTTCGACACCCGGGATCGTCGGTGTCCACCAATCCGCGTTCGTCGCCACTTGGCTGGCGTCCACGACCACCGGCCGGGCTGCGAAGCCGCCCAGGTTCCAGCCGAACAATTGCAGCGCATTGGTCCTGCCGCGTTGCACGCCCAGCAGCAGCGTGTGACTGACCACCGGGCCGGTTGCGAGGTGGAGCCGGTAAACGCATTTGTCGTTGCCCGTGAAACGGACCTCCGAACCCGCCGGGTGCGCGAAGCCGAACAACTGCAAGGTGTATCGCCCGGCGCGTTCGGCCGTGAATGCCAATTGCGGGTCCAGCGTGCGCCCGTCGTCGTGATTGAACAGGACCTCGACGCCACGCGGATCAAACAGCCGCAACGCGGCGTCCACCGGCGACTGGAGCACGTAGGCCTGCGCGGTCGCGACCAGGCTCTGGCCCGCCGCCAACTCCACGGCGAATTGGTCCACGTCGCCGTTCTTGTCGAGGCGCCCGTTGATCCACACCGGCAGGTTGGTGACGGTCTGGGCATTGGCGCGGTCGTCGTTGGGTTCAACCTCGGCCAATGACGGCGAGTCCGTGACCACGAGAAACCGCGGTGCGCTGGCCCCTTCCGCATTGAACGCCCGGACCAGACAGGGCCCGACGGCGGCATCCGACGCGACGACGATTTCCACGGAACCCTTGTTGGTGGTCGTCGTGAGGGTGATCCCCTGCTCTTCGACGCGGAACTCCACCGGCCACGGATCAAACTTCCCGATGGCCGCGACGGTGTTGGTCGTGCCCCGGGCCAGCGCAACCGGATACAAATGCTCCAAGGTGGGCGGAGCGGCCGCCGCGGAGAGAACCAGCCCGGCAGTCACTCCGGCAACAACGCTCCGAAACAGGTTCGGACGAGATTCAGTGCCAAGGAAAGGACGGGGAGCAGCGCTCATTTCAGGCGAAAGTGTGGGCCGCGATATCGGCGGGTTCGGCCGCAGGCTTCGCCTAGGCGAACAGCTCCTTGATCAGCCGGCCGTTGTTCACCAGCGGCACGGGACGGCCCGTGTTGGTATGCAGGATCTCCGTGTGGTCGATGCCCATCTTCGTGTAGAGCGACGCCGCAAAATCTTCCGGCCGATACACATTCTCGGCGGCGGCGTAGCCCTTGGCATCGGTCGCGCCGATGATCGCCCCACGCGGACAACCACCGCCGGCCATCAGGACGGACATCGCATGCGGCCAGTGGTCCCGCCCGGCGTCCTTGTTCACCTTCGGTGTGCGGCCGAATTCGCCGAGCAGGATCACGAGCGTGGAATCCAGCAGGCCGCGTTCGTCGAGGTCGCGGATGAGGGCCGCCACCCCGCGGTCGGTGTTCTTCACGTGGTCGCCCTTGTAGGCATCGAAAAGCTTCGTGTGATGATCCCAGCCGCCGGAATACACCGTGACCCACGACACGCCGGTCTCGACCAACCGCCGCGCCAGGAGCAACCGCTGGCCGAAGTCGTTCCGGCCATATTGGTCGCGCACCTTGGCGTCTTCTCGGTGGATATCGAAGGCCGCCTGGGCCTTGGGTGACGACACGAGTTCGTAGCCCTGCTGGTAGTATTCGTCGAAGGCTACCGCCGGGTCCTCGGCCAGCCGATCCTGGTAACGCTGCATCCGGTCCAGCGCGGCCCGGAGTTCCTTGCGGCCGGCGGCGCGACCGGTGGAAATCTCGTTGGGCAGCACCACGTCGCGAACCTTGAAGCTCTTCGAGTTGGGTCCGCCGTCGATGACGAACGGCGCGTGTTTGCCCCCGAGGAAGTTCGGCCCGCCGCTGCGCGACACCTGCGGCATGCTCATGTAGGCCGGCATGCCGTCCTTGAGCCCCCGGTGCTGCGACACTACCGAACCGAACGAGGGGTGAAACGTCACGGACGCCCCGCAGGCGACCGGCACCGGCGTAGGGGCACCGGTCATCAGGTAGTGGTTGCCGCCGCCGTGGTTGGGGTCCCGGTGACAGATCGAGCGGATGACGGTGAACTTGTCCGCGCACTTCGCGAGCTCCGGCACGGCCTCGGAAAAGCGGGTCCCGGGCACGGCCGTGGCGATGTCCTTGAAATCCCCGCGAATCTCCGCCGGCGCGCCGGGCTTGGGGTCGAAGGTCTCGTAATGCGACGGCCCGCCGTCGAGCCAGATCATGATCGTGTTCACCGGCTTGCCGGCGGCCTTCACCAAGGTGGGCGCGACGGTGGGCTTGGCGGCGGCCTCGGCCCGGAAGCGGAGCACGTCGGCCAAGCCCAGGCCCAGCATCCCGCCAAGGCCGAGTTGCAGGAAGTCCCGGCGGGGCATTCCGGCGCAGTTGTGCGTGAGCGAAGGCATTCGGAGGAACTGTTGCCGGTTCCGTAGCACAGCCGGCGGGGCATGGGAACCGCTACTTCGGGGGACGCAGCGGAATTTCGCCCCCGGCCTGACGGGCGCGGAATCCGTCAGTAGCAATTCGGAGACTGGCGGCCCTGCCGGCGAAGTGCTGAAATGGCCCCGTGAGCGACGTGGAAACAGCGGCGGAAACGCCCCCGGAGATGGAACGGCACGAAGCACGGTTTGCGGTCCTGGACTCCCCGATCGAGGGGCGGGGCGCCTTCGCGGTGAAGTTCATTGCCAAGGGCGAGTCCATCGCCGAATACACCGGCGAACGCATCGGCAAGGAGGAGTCGGAGCGCCGCTGCGAGGCGGGCAATCCCTACATCTTCCAGATCGACGACGACACCGACCTGGACGGCAACGTGCCGGACAACGCCGCGCGGTTCATCAACCACTCCTGCGATCCCAACTGCGAGGCCATCGATTACGAGGGCCACATCTGGATCGAGGCCATCCGGGATATCCGGCCGGGCGAGGAACTGACCTTCAACTACGGCTACGGCCTCGCCGACTACCGGGATCACCCCTGCGAATGCGGGAAACCCAATTGCCTCGGCTACATCGTGGCGGTGGAACTCCAGGACGAAGTTCGG
>JBIIUN010000365.1:0-5294 GCA_044339945.1 Kapaibacterium sp. (SeqCode) | reverse complement strand
GGTCCGCACGTTCAACGCCTCGATCCGATCACCGTCGAACTGGTCGCCCGCCGCATCGGACCGGACGTCGTAGGCCAGCCATTCGCCGTCGGGCGACCAGGCGCCCACGTTGGTGAGGATGTGCCCGGTGGGCGATGAGGTGAGCTGGGTTTCCGCAGCAAGGTCAGTCATGTGGAAGCGGTGGGTCGGGGCACAGCCGCCGACCAGCGCACCCACCGCCACGGCCAGCGCTCGGGAAACGCAGGCAAAAGTGAAACGGGGCAGGCGCATGGTCGGAACACCGCGAGTCGAACCCATTCGGGCGCCGCTTGCCAATCCCCTTCCCGGCTGGCCGCGGGAACGGCCAGTCCAGGTCAGAACGACTGCAAGTCGGCCACCGGGCGGTTCCGGGTCGCGCAGGGACGGCGCACAGTCGTCGGTTCCACGCGCGTTTCGCCCAGTTCCGGTCCCACCACAGCACCTGAGGAAGTCGGTGCGGCCGCCGCGAGGTTGCCCGCTCCGCCCACCAGGAGCCGCAATTCACGGACCGCCTGTTCCAAGGCCACCGCATGCCGGTTGAGCGCCCGGGCTGCCGTTGCCGTTTCCGCGGCACTGGAGGCGTTGGTCTGCGTGACCCTGTCCATGTCGGCCACCGCATTGGTCACCTGGGTAATGCCCTGCGATTGCTCGTGGGACGAACTGGCGATGTCACCCACCAACGCGTCAAGCTGGCGGACCCGGCCAAGGATCGCCGCAAAGCTCTCGGCCACCTGGACACTCGCCTGGGCGCCGTGTTCGGTGCGGGCGACGTTGCCCTCGATCTTGGACGTGGTCTCATGGGCCGCATCGGCGCTCCGCTGGGCGAGGTTGCGAACTTCGCCGGCCACCACGGCGAAGCCGGCGCCTGCCTCCCCGGCGCGGGCGGCCTCCACGGCGGCGTTCAGCGCCAGGATGTTGGTCTGGAAGGCGATTTCGTCGATATCCTTGAGGATCTTCGTCACGTCGCGGCTGGCACCCCGGATGCCGTTCATCGCCTCGACCAGGGACTGCATCTGCGCGCTGCCGGCGTCGGCCGAACTGCGGGTCTCGTTCGCGGCTTCCTGCGCCCGCTTGGCATTGCCGGCGTTGCGCCGGGTCATGCCCGACATTTCCTCCAGCGAGGCGCTCGTTTCCTCCAGCGCGGCGGCCTGCTGGCTTGCCCGTTCGGCGAGGCCATCGCTGGCGGCCGACAGTTGCTGCGAGGCGGCGGCCACCTCGGCCGCACCGCGATCGAAGCTGAGCACCAGCTCCGCAACCCGGCGCGTGAGCGTGCGGGCCAGCTGCAACGCCACGCCCAAGCCGACAACGATCGTCGCGAGCGAAGCCCACAGGCTCACCTGCATCGTCCGGGCGGCTGACTGGGTGACCGTGCGTTGGCCGTTGTCGAACTCACGCTCCGCGAACTGGCGCAAGACGCCGATCCCGGCCTGGATGTCGCGGACCTTGCCGCTGAAGAACACGAAGTCCGCCCGGCTGGCGGCGGACTGCAACGCCATTTCGATCGTGCGATCGAACTGGGCCTGAAGTTCCGTCATCATTGCCTTGGCGGCCGGCGCCGGAGACGCCTTTTCAAGCGCGGTGAACCCGTCCTTGAACCTGCTCCGCCCGATGAAATTCAGGTCCCGGACCGAGGTGCTGTAGAAGACCGCCGCCACGGCGCGGCTGACGTTGCCGAAGCCCTTGTCATCCACCTGGGCCAGCGGGAAGGACTTCCGGTAAATACGGGATAGTTCCTCCTTGGCCGTCGCGAGATCCGACCGCAGCCGCAATTGCTGCTCCGCCAGTTGGAGGGATTGCGCAGTGGCCTCGCCCAGCGCGGTGACGTCGGCCGAGAGTTTGGCCAGCAGGCTCTTCACATCTTCGGGCACGGCGTTAGTCGACTGCCCACCTGCCGCCGCTGTTTCCGGCGCGGTCAGGTTTGCGGCGTGCACCGCGGCGAATTGCTCCCCGGAAAGCACCCCGACGGCCTCCTTCAGCGTCGCCACCGTCGCCTTCGCTTCCCGCTGGGCCTCGGTGATGTCAGCGCCCTGGGACGACAGGAATGCCCAGGCGACAATCTGCTCAAGCCGGGCGGTGCTCTCGCTGACCGACACCGCGTCGCGGTAAAGCGGAATGCTGCGGTCCGCCTGCTGGCGGACGATGGTGACCACGTGGCGGATCTGCCAGATGACCAGGGCAACAACGAGGACGAAGCCTCCCGCCACCACCCCGACGGCAGTCATGATTCGCTTGAGCATCGTGGGGAGTGGCTGATGGGTTGGGGCCGCTGGTGGCTACTTGAGGAGGGCAGCCTTATGTTTTTCCACCTGCTCCAGGCCCTCCTCCATCTCCTCCTTCATCGACTTGAGCGCCTCTTCGTTCTTGGTGGCCGCGTAATCCTGCGCCGCCTTCAGGACCAGCAGCGGATGCACCACGGTGTGGATGGGATCGGTGAAATGTTCATTCTCCTCGGCCGCGAGGTCGATGCCGGTGTCCTTGTCGGCCTTGTCGAAGTGATGGAGATCGTGCCACTCGTGCTCCAGCTCCTTGAACGACAACTTCTTCATCGTATCCAGGTTCGCCACGATCACCTTGAGGAGCTTTTCGCCCTTCGGATAAGCCTTGGCGTATTCGTTGACGAACCAGGTTCCCTCTGTGACGAGGATGTCGACTTTCTTGCCGACCTCGGCCGGATCGACCTTCTTGTTGATGGCCGCCTCGACGAGGGCTTTGCCCGCGGTGTGATAGGCCAGGTAATGCGCCTCCACGGCAGCCTTGTCGGCGCCGTGCACCGCGAAGCCGGCCGCGCAGACGGCGACCACAGCGAACAGTGATTGGAGTGTCTTCATGTTGTGATGAGGTGGAGTGGGATCAAAAGCGGACGGTTAGACCGAGGAAGGGGCTGTAATCCGGCGCCGAGTCGGTGACGCCAAAGTTGCAGCCAAGGTCGAGCTGGGTGTTGTCCCCGATGCCGTAGGTAAACCCAAGATCGACCTGCCCCTGCCATTCGCCACCGCTTTCGGGAGTCACCAAGGCGGCCCATTCGAGGTAAAACGCGAGGCTGCCGAACAGATCCCGACCCACGGTGAGGGTGTTGAAGTATTCGAAGTCGTGCCCGTTCAGGCCGTCGCTCACGATGTCCACCTCGGTCTGGGCGCCCAGGCCCCAACCGGCCCCGAGGTCCATGCTGAAGGGCAGGATCACGCCGCCCTCGATCTCGCCGTTGCGCACGCCCGACTTGGGCAGCGGCCACTTGGCGAAGGGCATGATGCCCAGCGCGGTGCGCCCGCCGTCATTGCCCCACAGGTTGATCTTCAGCCGGGTCTGCATCTCCCCGAACCCGGAGTCGCGGGCCACGGTGCCGGCGACGCGATCCGTCACCCGGGAACTGACGTGACCGTCGAGCACGAGCTGCAAATCCACGTTGTTCAGCAGGCCGATCTTCGCGTTGACGCCGCCCACGCCGTAGGCGCGGGTCGAAACGTCGCCGCCGCCGGACCGGTCGCGGTCAAAGGTCGCGTTCGCTAGGTCCCACTCCAACTGCACATGGCCGGCATCCACCGTGTAGGGACTTTCAGTCTGGTCGGGCCGGTCGGTGCTCAGCTCCCGCATCAGCGCCTTGGGCGTCGGGTTGAAGAGGTGGAACTGGCTCTTGTCGACCACACCGACCGCCGGTTCCTCGGCCAGGACGGGGACCGCCAGGACGGCTACGGAAAGGAATCGGAAGCAGGTAGGCATGGCTGTTTTTGACATCATAGTTTGTGAGACGCTGCGAAAGACCGGAGCCGCTTGTCCCAGTTCAACCGGCCGCCCAAATGGGCTCGTGGCGGATTTCGGGTTGAACCGGGCGACTTGCACCGGTCGGGCAGGACTTCCCACGAAATGTTCGGAAATTGCCAAAAAAACTTAAGGCGCTTCCGCAGATCGCCGCAAAGGGCGACCGTGTTCCGCCTCGGGCACAACCATTTGGGCCGCTGGAAACAAATCCGCGCCGTGGGCGGCCGCCGTCTGCTTTCCCCGGCTTGCCGGCGCGCGACCGACTTCCCTACTGTCCGCCGACATGCTCGACATCAAGTTGCTCCGGGATAAGCCCGACTTCGTCCGTGAACGCCTCGCCACCCGCCTCGCCGGGGATGACGCCAAGGTCGCCGAGATCTTGGCGCACGATGACCGGCGCCGCACGGCCTTGTCCGAAGTCGAGCAGCTCAAGGCCAAACGCAACGCCGCCTCGAAGGAGATCGGCGCGCTCATGGGCCAGAAGAAGACCGCCGAGGCCGAGGCCAAGAAGGCCGAGGTCCGCGTGATCGGCGACCGCATCGCCGAACTCGACAAGGTCGTCGCCGAGGCGGAGGTCGCCCGCGACAATCTGCTGGTCACGATCCCCAACCTGCCGCACGCCAGCGTCGCGCTGGGCAAGGACGCCGCGGACAATCCGGAGATCCGGGTTCACGGGGCGAAGGCGGCCTTCGATTTCAAGCCGCTCAACCACGTCGAACTGTGCGAAAAGCTGAAGCTCGTGGATTTCACCCGGGGCACCAAGCTGAGCGGTTCCGGCTTCCTGCTTTACACCGGCTGGGGTGCCCGCCTCGAACGCGCCCTGATCAGTTTCCTGCTCGACCTGCACATCCATGAGCACGGCTACACCGAGGTCGCGCCGCCCTACATCATCGGCGAGCACTGCATGTTCGGGGTCGGCCAATTCCCGAAGTTCAAGGACCAAGCCTACGCCGTGCAGGAAGGCCTCGACGGTTCGACCCTCGGTAAACTTTATCTCCTGCCCACCGCCGAGGCGCCCGTCGCCAACATCCACCGCGAGGAACTGCTCGCCGCCGCGCAACTGCCCATCCGTTACTGCGCCTACTCGCCGTGTTTCCGCGCCGAGGCCGGTGCCGCCGGCTTGGGCACGCGCGGCATGATCCGTGTGCATCAGTTCGACAAGGTCGAGCTGATCAAGATCACCACGCCGGAGACCGGCTACGAGGAGCTGGAGAAGCTGGTCAACAACGCGGAAAAGGTGCTGCAACTGCTCGGGCTGCATTACCGAGTCATCAACCTCTGCACGGGCGACATGGGCTTCGCCTCGGCCAAAACCTACGACATCGAGGTCTGGGCGCCCGGTCAGGGCACCTACCTCGAAGTGTCGAGCTGCTCGAACTGCGAAGACTACCAAGCCCGGCGGATGAACCTGCGCTACAAGACGGAGACCGGCGAAAACCGCTTCCCGCACATCCTGAACGGCTCCGGCACCGCGTTGGCCCGCCTCTTTGTGGCGCTCGTGGAAACCCACCAGCAAGCCG
>JBIIUN010000364.1:0-5301 GCA_044339945.1 Kapaibacterium sp. (SeqCode) | reverse complement strand
AGAGGGTGGGAGGTCATGGGTCCTTGGGGTTTGGCTATTCGTGGTCTCCGGCTGGATTCGGCGCCGGGATTGAGGCGTTGGCCCGGATCTCGGAGTGGCGGACTTGGCCGCCCAGATTGGCCGTCCACGCCATGAGCCCGCCAACGAGGAGCGAGGTGCCCAGGACCGCGGTGCCAAACCAGCCCGGCAGCGGTTTGCCGCGGCGACAGACGATCAGCCCCCCCAACGCGGACACGCCGACCAGGCCTGTGCCCACGAACGCCCACGTTGCCGCCTCCTCGTGCGCCTCGATGGTCGGCCGGGAAACCCCGGGAAGGTTCTCCACCGCGTCTTCGGCCGGTTCGCCGGTGAGGAAAACGGGCACCGCCAGGAGCGCGGCCAGGACCAAGATGCCGAGCGCGGCCTTCTGGTTGTCCATGCTCTTCCGCCAGAGGCCAAAACCGAGCAGGCCCAGGCCGAACAGCGTCCCGAGGATTGGGGCGTGGTTTAGCATCAGGTGGAGATGGGTCAGATTCATGATCGCGGAGAAACTGACTTGCCGAGGGTGAAAACATCCATGGGGTGTTCGCCCCACCTGCCCAAGCATCGGCCGAGGGCGGACGGCAGGGCGTCGGCGTGCACGACAGCGTGGCCACCCTGCGGGGCGAGGCCCTGGGATTGGCCCAACCCAAACTGACCGCCGAACATGCCGGCGTGCACGACGGCGTGACGGAGGTGCTGAACGAGATGACCATCCGCCGGAAACTGGAGCCGGCAAAGCCGGCGGTGGCCGAGGTGATCGACGACGCCTCGATCACGGCCGAGGTCAGGGCGACCTTGGCGGCGCACCGTTCGACCCGTGACGCCGGGGCCAAGATTCAGGCGGCCGACGGAGTCGTCACGATCCAGGGCGTCGCCCGAAGCGAGGCCGAGAGGGATTCGGTCACGCGACTGGCCGCGGACGTCGAAGGTGTCCTCCGCGTGGTCAACCGCATGACCCTGGCTGTCCCCGGGGCGGACCGCCCGCAGTAGGGATAGACCCCATGGGCCGGACCCCGTCGCCCGGTTAGCTTCAATTACCGCCCGCACCACCGTTCAACGAGGCTCGCAGCAAGCACGCAGGTTCCCGGAGATCGGCCGGCAGTCGGACCCAACGGAAAGGCAACGCTCATGTTATACAACTCCAAGAATCTCTACGGCTACAAACTCTCCGCCTCGGATGGGGAGATCGGCCAGGTAAAGGATTTCTACTTCGATGACCAATCGTGGCTGGTTCGCTACGTGGTCGCCGACACGGGGACCTGGCTCACCGGGCGGCAGGTGCTGCTTTCGCCGCAGGCGTTCGGCCGGATTGATGCCGAGGCCGAAATCCTTCATGTGCAGCTCACCCGGAAGCGGATCGAGGACAGTCCGTCCATCGAGGAGCACCGGCCGGTATCGCGCCAGCACGAGGCGGAATACTACCGCTACTACGGCTGGCCCTCCTACTGGGAGGCCGGTGGCGGCGTGTGGGGCATGGCCGGCTTGCCTCTGGTGGACCCATCGCGGCCGCACCACGGCCACAACCAACGGGACGACGTCCACCTGCGCAGCACCAAGGCCGTCACCGGCTACCACCTGGAGGCCACCGACGGCACCATCGGGACCGTCAGCGGCTTCATGGTGGACATCCGAAGCTGGGTTGTCCGCGACCTCGTCGTGGAGACCGGCCACTGGTATGCGGGCAAGGAAATCCTGGTCGCCCCAAGCCGGATCGACCGCATCAGCTACGACCATTCGAAGGTGTTCGTCAGCCTCACGCTGGCGGACATCCGGCGCACCCCGGAGAACCAGATCGCCACCGCGCCCTGATCACGGACCCGTCGCCCGGGGGAATTCATCCCCTGGCCGCCGGCACGCCGAAGTTCAGGCTGAATCGCAAACCAGCCCTCCCATCCCAACCCCTCGTTCCCATGACTAAACGCTTCTCCCGCCGAGCCCTGCTCCTCAGCTTCACCACGCTGCTCTCCCTCCTGGCCCTCGGCTGTCGCACCGCCAATGGCTTCGGCCAGGATATGGAGAAGGCCGGTGAAAAGATCCAGGACGGCACGAAGTAGCCGTCCCCGTTCCGCCGTCCGGGGCAAACCCCAGTTGGCTGAAGACAATCGCCCACGATGAAGCGCCGAGCGTTGCTCGGCGCTGTTTCTGTCTTTGGGACGAGCGTCCCGAGAATCGTTTGTGGCCGGGAACTGCGTCCCCCTCTCCGCCTCGTCGGCAAAAGCAGTCAGGCGGTGATCGGGACTTTGGTTCGGGCGAATCGCCCGGCCTCCTTCCCCATCACCGCCCTTCTGTTTTTCAACTGAACCTTCGGCGGGAATGAGCCCGTTTCGTGTCCGGTAGAAATTCAACGCGGCCGGTCCAGGTCTGTCCGGGACCGGCGTGTTCCGTGGAACCTTAGGCCGTCTTGTTGGCGCGGCGGCGGTAGCTCCAGCCAGCGATGGCGCCGACAAAGCCGATCGCGGCGTAGGTGCCCGACTCCGGAACCTCCGGGAGGTCAAAGCCGTAGGCATCGATCACCATGTCGGTGCCAGCCACCTGGGGACGGAATTCGAGGAGGATCGAGGTCACGTCGTCAAACGGCGTGCCCACCGTGGTCAGGCTGGCCAGGGTGATGTTGATCAGGCCGGCGACGACCGGCAGCGTGCCGATGCGGGTCGCGGAACCATCCGCGCTCGCGATCGTCAGCGTGTAGTCGGTGTCCTTGCCGAGCTCGGTGTTGAGCAGGATGTAGCTGAAGGCCGTCGCGCCCGTTCCCGCCAAGTTAAAGGCCGGGAACGTGTATTGGAACGTCAGCGTGGAGCGCATCAACGCGCCGTTATCATAGACCAGCACGCCCAGCAGGTTGCCGCTGGAGGCACTGCCGGAACCGGAGGTGATCGCGATGTCGACCTCCCGCAGGATGCCCGTAATGTCCGAGTCAGCCGCGATACTGGACGGGCCGGCCGAGGTCGGGCCGAGGGTGCTGACCCCGAACGTGACGGTGTCAAAGCTGTCCAGCACCGTGGTCAACAACATGACCGTCGGCATTCCGGTCGCCAAAGACTGATCCGGCCCAAACCTCGCCGGGCGGCGCGCCACCGCGCCGCCCGGCTTTTCCCTGAACCCCGTTCCCCCCTTTCCCATGTTATACACTCTCGCGGTAATCCTGATCGTCCTCTGGCTGCTCGGCTTGGTGAGCGCCTACACGCTGGGCGGCTTCATCCACATCCTGCTGGTCGTCGCGGTCGTCATGATCCTGGTCAATTTCATCTCCGGCCGGAAACGCGCCTGAACCACCCCACCGCCTGCCCATGAACAAGATCCTTCCCCTCGCGCTGCTCACCGCCGGCGTGCTGCTGATTGTCTTCGGCGTCGCCGCCACGGATTCTTTCAGCTCCGACGTTTCCCGCTTCTTCACCGGCTCGCCCACCGACAAGGCGGTCTGGATGCTGCTTGGCGGAACCGTCGCCACCGTCGCCGGCCTGACCCTCACGCTCCGCGGCTCCCGGCAGAGTTAAACCCACTCCAACCCCTCTTCGCATGATCCCGAACCACGCCCGATTCCTCGAAGCAGTCCAGACCCACGTGAAGGTGACCGTGCGCTTCTATTCCGCCCCGGACAGCGGGGTGCTCGACCGGGTTTGCGCGCCCTTGGACTACGGTCCTGGCGCCGACTCAAGCGACGGGCTGAACCGCTACTGGGTCTGGGATTACGCCGGCCTGCCCGGCGCCCAGACGCTCGGCCTCGTGCCGCAACAGATCGTGGAGCTCTCCGTGCTGGGCGAAGGTTTCGATCCCGGCGAACTGCCCTCGGAATCCGGACTCGGGCCCATCCCCGGTCCCTGACACCGCAATGATCCGCCGGCGGGATGCCGGCGGCACTTTGCGCGCAGCCTACGACGTCGCCTTGCCGGGCCAGGCGCCTACCGCGCCTTTGCCGGGGGCCTTGGCGATGGGTTCGGCGGTCGGGTCGCTGAAGGCGAGCAGCACGGTTTCGGCCCGCTTCGGTTCGCCGTCGGCCAGGTGCCGCATGGCGTCGCGGAAGGCGGACAGGCGGAAGTCGGCTTCGCCCGTGCCGCGGTCGACGCGGTCGAGGAAGGCGGCGAGCTCGATGAGCTTGCAGCGGGCGTCCATGAAGTAGAGGTCGAGCACTTGCTGGCGCGTCATAGGCACAGGATTGACGGACGGACCGTGGCGCGGCTTCACCCGGGGCTCAAGTCCCGTGGTCACCGGCGGTTCATTTCGCCGCCGCTTGGATCAGTTCCCGCATGGCGCTGTGGAGCAGGAAGGCGGTTTCCGGACCGACCGAGTTCACCTCGCCGTAAGGCGCGCCCTTGGCGTGGAACAGATACGGCGGCTGCTCATCCCATTCGGACTTGGGAATGATGTAGCCGATCTCGTCGTTTGCGAGGCCGAAAAGGAACTTCACCTTGCCGGGCATGAGATCGCGGATCGGCGGGACTTCCAGCGGCTCGATGTCGAAGTCGCCGCCGGGGGCCCGCACCACTCCGCCGTTGACCAGCTCGGGGTAAATCTCGCCGGGAATGCACGCGATGCTGGCGTCGCCGACGGTGAGGAAGGCGACCTCGGTGCGCAGGTAGCCAAAATGGGCGTGGCCGCGTTCGAACAGCCCGAGCATGGCCGCGGCGAAAAAGCCGTTGTTGGCCAGGGGCAGCTCCAGCGTGTGCGCGTGCACCCCGATCGGGGCGACGGTCGCCGCCGGCGCCTTGGGAGCCGACGCGAGGCGTTCGAGCAGGAGCTTCACCAGGCTGTTGCCCACCGCGCGGGTCTTGTCGTGCGAGGGTTTGCTGAAGTCCTCATTCAGGAACGGATCGTGCACGGTGGTGCTGGGATGCGTGGTCATCAGGCCGCCGACGCAGGCATTCACGTAGACGTGCGTGCCGCCCAGGCCCGCGAGCTTGGTCTGGCCGTCGTAAACGATGCCCCGTTCCAGGCCGTCGCGGATGACGCCGCAGAAGTCGGCCGTCAGCTCCGTGTTGCCGGCCCAGGGTGTTTCCGGGTGGTTGCCCCAGCCGACAATGGAGCCGAGCACCGCACCGGAAGTCGGATTCGTGAAGAGCATCAGGCGGAGGTCGGCATCGAAGACCTGCGGCTCCCGGGTGTCCTTCACCAGGCCGGTCGGATCGACCTTCACCTCGTGCAGCGCGACGGCGGCTGGCTGCAAGGACTTGGCGGCGTCCGCCAGCGCCTTCGCCGACGCCGCGATGACCCGGGATCGGTAGGCGGGGTCCACGCCGCTCTTCAGCGGATGCGGGCCCCACAGGCCCATAAGGTCGGGCGTCG